>CADCJQ010000081.1 GCA_902801795.1 uncultured Erysipelotrichaceae bacterium | reverse complement strand
TTTCAAGCATTAAACATACTTTAAAAATTGGAATATTTATTTTAATTGCTAATTTATTAATTAATATCATAATCTTTCAAGTAGGAGAAGAGAATGTATCAAACATACTATTACATGGTAATGTTTTAACATACTTTTTATCAAGCCTTGTAGGATTAATACCAAACTGCGCAGGTAGTGTTATTATTACAGAATTATATTTATCAAATATGATAAGTGTCGGAACAATGCTTGCAGGACTATTAACAGGTAGTGGTCTTGGAATATTATTACTATTTAGAACTAATAAAAACTTAAAAGAAAATATAATAATTTTATCAATTATTTATTTCGTAGGTGTTATATTAGGAATAATAGTTGATTTAATTATATAGAAAGGATTCGCATAGATATAATAAAGAATATAGGGATAGTGTTTATTTCCATATTTTTTGAAAGTTTACCATTTTTGCTTTTAGGATCGTTGATATCATCAGTTATAGAATCATATGTATCAAATGAAACAATTGCTAAAATAATACCTAAAAATAAAGTATTAGAAAGTATAATTGGAGTTTTTTTAGGTTTTTTTTACCAGCTTGTGATTGTGCCGTAATTCCGGTATCTAAAAGATTAATAAGAAGATTACTTCTAAAGATGAAGAACAATATGTGTATCCGTGTTATTCCTATGGAGAAACTGCTTGTAATGAATTAAAAAAATATGATTTAGAATAAATAATAATTAAATGGAATATTAAAGTGTGGTGCTTATCAAGGAAGAAAAAAACTTCCTTTTTTTGTGATATTTTTTTTATAATAGTTATTATAGTGAATGCATTCAAGATGGAGATGATTTTTTGAAACAAAAATTTATAAGAATATTTAACTTATTTTTTTTGATGCAAATAAACTTTGCTAGACATTTTACTTCTTTAATAATATGATTTTTATGAAGGGAGAGAAAAATATGGAACTTGGAAAAAATATTTCTAAAATAAGAAAAGATAATAATCTTACACAAGATGAATTTGCTCTAATTGGGAAATAGGTAAAAGTTATCCTGATTTAGAAACCCTTGTAAAAATAAGTAATGATTTTAACATATCATTAGATGTATTATTAAAGGAGGATAATAAAATGATTAAAGAAATTGATAAGAATGTTAAAGGGGCAAAAAAATATAAACATATTTTAAAGTATATTATTATATTTGTTAGTTTATTAATAATAGCATTTTCTATTCATGCAATCAAGTATTATAATTTTAAAAAAAATACTATTGATAAATTCAATGATGTTACATCAAAGTATAATTTTAAAAATAATGGAAGTGGAATATATTTTTTAGATTATGGTGATAATATTTATTGTACTGTTATGGAATATTTTCCTAAATTGCTTGATTTTAAATTAGATTATGAAAAAGATAATTCATTATTTTGCACGATTGTAACGGGAGAAGATTTGAAATATAGCGACGATGATGGTACTGGATGGAGTAGTGAAGTACAAGTTAACTTTATAAATGATGAAAAAATAGTAATAGAGTCTTATGCTTGTGAAGATAGAAGTAATTTTAGTTCAACACTTAAAGATTCAAGTGGGAATGAATGTGATTATTATGCTAGAACTAACCATTACAAAATTAATAACGATGATACGTCAATTACTAATATTGATTTTGATGAATTAAGTGAAAAATTAAATGTGGATAGTGAATTACTACAAAAAACAGTTACACATGGTTTTAAAATTTATAAAGATCTATATAAATAACGGAAGTGGAGTAAATGAAAAAATTAAAGATTTTTGTATTTATAATATCTTTATTTATGATTATATCATTTATTAATGTTAATGCTAAGGAGAAAGTAAAGGTATATACTTTTGAAGCTGGTGGTTGTCCTTATTGTAAACTTAAAGAAGATTATTTAAAAGGACTAGATTCATATAATAAAAAATTTGAAATAGTAAATAAAGAATTATATGTTGATCATATTGATTGGCAAAAGGGAAAAGATTACGAACTTGGATTTAAAGTAGCAAATGAATTTAAAAAGAATGGATTCTCTGATGCATCTTATCAAGGAACTCCATTTGTTGTAATAGGTGATTTATATGCTGCTTCAAGTTATAGTACAACTCTTGAAGATGTTATAAATGAAGCTTATGAAAAAGATAGTAAGGATATTGTTAATTGCTATGAAAAAGGAAATAC
>CADCJQ010000080.1 GCA_902801795.1 uncultured Erysipelotrichaceae bacterium | reverse complement strand
ATAAGATATTATGATTTACAAAAAGAGAGAAAAAGAATCTATGACTCTATTATTGATGAAGAAAAAGAAGAATCAAGAATAGAAGGATACCAAGCAGGTAGCTTACAAACTAAGAAAGAAATAGTCGTAAATATGTATAATAAAGGAATATCCATTGATATTATATCTTCATGTGCTAACTTAACCATTGATGAAGTTAATAAAATAATTGAATCATCTAAATAAAAGGTAATTATAATAAAGAAAAACTATTCCCTGTACAAGTTCTTGTATAGGGATTTATTTTTGAAAAAAGATATGTTAGGATATTTCTCAAACAAATTTATTAGTGTTTGGGATTGGGGCATACATAGTTATTATGTATCATTAGTATTTTTGTTTTAAAAAAGGAGAGATGATGAAAAAAATAATAATGGGACTTTTGCTATTATTAAGTGTTTTTAGTATAGAAAAAGTTCATGCCCAAACATATCAATTAGAAAGAGAAAGTATTTATGATGTTTATTTTGTTCGTAATGGTGGTGATGTTCCTGCGAAAGAAGGTATTTTTAATATCTTTAGATTTAATGGTGAAATTGCTTATTGTATTGAACCTGGTAAAATGATAACAACTAATAATTATACAGTAGAAAATGGTTATATAAATATTCCCTATAGTGATGAGATTAAAGATAAATTAGAACTTGTTGGTTACTATGGAAGTGAATATCCAGGGCATAGTGGTATTCACTATATTATGGCAACACAGGCTTTAATATGGGAATTAACTGGTTCTGGAGATGTTACTTTTTATACAGGAGAAGATAAAACTACAGTAATCGATATTTCCAAAGAAAGAAATGAAATATTATCTTTAGTTGCTAATCATAATAAATTACCAAGTATTGCAAATGGAATAAAAGGGGAATATTATGAGAAATTAGTATTTCAAGATGAATTATTAAAAGATTATGTAATAACTAATTATGGAAGTAATACAAGTCAAGAAATATCATTAAATAGTAATACTTTAACAGTTAGAAGTAAAAATATTGGTGATTCAACAATTGAATTAGCAAAAAAAAGATATGATAATAAAGAAACATTAATTTTTGTAGGAAGTAACACTACTAATACCCAAAAATTAGGAAGATTTCGTTTTACTAAAGATGTTAAATTTAATATTAATATTCATATTAATGGAATAAAACTAAAAATCAATAAATTTGATAACGATTTTCATTTAGTAGAGAAAGCTGGTATTAAATTTAAAGTAAAAGATTTAAGTACTAAAGAGTATCTTTGTCCAAACAGTGAATGTACTTATGAAACATTAAGTAATGGCTTTGCTGTAGTAGATAATCTTAATTATGGAGAATATGAAGTAGAAGAAGTAGAAAATCAAATTATTGATGGATATACTTGGAATAAAGAAAAGTATCGAATATCTATCTCTAAAGGGAAGAATTTTAATTATCAATCAGGTTTTGGTTATTATGTATATCTTAATTTTATAAATAATAAAGTTACTGGTAAACTAGAAATAACTAAAAAAGGAGAGATACCTATCTTTCAGAATAATGAGATATCTTATCAAAAAAATAATTTAAGTGGTGTAGAATTCCTTTTATATAATGATGAAGATGTATTAATCGGAAAATTAGTAACTAATCAGGATGGTTATGCTAAATATAGTAATTTATTAGTGGGTAAATATTATTTAATAGAAAATAATAATTCTGTCAATTATCAAGAAAGTAATGAAAAATATCCTTTTGAAATTAAACAAAGTAATCAATATGATGAGGTAGTAATTATAAGTCTTGAAATCGAAAGAAACGGATAGTAATGGTAAAATTATTATTAAAGACTTACCTATAGGAAGTTATTACTTAATAGAAAAGCAAGCTAATGACAATTATGAGTTAAGTAATGAAAAGAATATGTTTGAAATAAAAGATAGTGATATTACTAAAGTTGAAATGGAAAATCAAAAATTAGTAGGTAGTATTGAATTAACAAAATATGGTGAAGAACTAAAGATTATTGATAATAATATTGAATATAAAAAAATAAAGTTAGATAATGTAACTTTTGAATTATATGATGAAAAAGATAAGTTAATTGATACAATAGTTACAGATAATAACGGATATGTAAAATATGATAAATTACCTTTAGGGAAATATTATGTAAAAGAAAAGAGTATTCTAGATAACTATATTTCAAATAACGAAAAATATTATTTTGAAATAAAGAAAGATAATGATCAAGTAATAAATGCTTTTTTAGAAATTAATAATTATTTAAAGAAAGGAACACTAGAATTTACTAAACTTGATAATGAAACTAAAGTAGGTATTCCTAATACTATTATGGAAATATATGATATGAATGATAATTTATTATTTACGAAAGAAACGGATAGTAATGGTAAAATTATTATTAAAGACTTACCTATAGGAAGTTATTACTTAATAGAAAAGCAAGCTAATGACA
>CADCJQ010000079.1 GCA_902801795.1 uncultured Erysipelotrichaceae bacterium | reverse complement strand
TTTAATAAATAAAAATGTTATATTCATGCTTAAAAAAATTGAATCAAATAAATAAAAATTTAACTATAATCAGGAAAATTCAAATCACTTAAATTTGATGAGACCATCATCTTTTATTTATATTTAAAATAATTAATATACTAAATCTTTATAAGAATTTTTCATTTGAAGAGGAGATAAAAACATCTTATTAAATAAATTTAGAACAATATTATTAAACTTAGTAAATAAATGAAATAACTAATACTAATCCAACTGCTGAAGCTTTTTTTATCATCAGGTTTTTCAATTTCATAAATCCATTTTATAAAATTAGTAGTAGAATCTCCTGTTCTTTCAGCTGTTACATGATATTTTTCCCATATAGTGGTAAAGTTAACTTTTTTTCCATAATTAAGTAAAGCTAAATATAAATTCATTTCTACTACATTACCTGTATCAGATTGGAATATACCAGTATTAATTCTGAAATAATCAGCAACTTGGGATTTTTTATATCCTTCATAATAATCAATTAAATAATACATAGGATTATACATATTTACTCTATGAGTAATATTATTTCCTATAATATCTTTTTTATCTAAATCATTTAAATATTCACTTGGATAACTTTCATCCCAATTACTTGCATTTGAATATGCGTCTTTTTTTTCATTTAACAATTGTGCCATATATTTATCAAAATGATTGGCGTATTCAGTATAATTGATACCAAATACATAATTTTCTCCTTGAGTTCTTACTAAATCATCAAAAGCACCGACACTTTTTGATGCATTTTTACTTTGGCAACAAAGTCACCGACATTTGTTATGGTTGCAGTGTTTTTAGATTTATCATATATAACCCATTCTTTTTCGGAATTTAATGCATTAATATAATCTTCTACTGTTTGATATGTTGTTGATTCGGTTGATTCTTCTTCAAGAAGTCCTCGTGGATATTCTTTTTTTCTTGAATCAGGGGTAAATGGGAATGTTGTATCGGATAAAAAGTTATTTAAGGATTCTTCTATTATTGATTTTAAATAGTTATAATAGGATCCTTCTTTAGTATTGGTTAAAGTTAAAACATTTCCACTTGGATCTTTTAATTTAATATCATTTACATATTTAACGAATACTTGACTCAAATCATCACTTAATAATTTAGTAAAAGTTCCATTTTGTCTTGTACCAACTGAATAATATTGACCTATGTTCCATTCGTAGGAAGCATCTGCTGTATCTAAATTAGTAATTGGACACCAACATTGAGAACCTTTCACATTATCTCCTAACGGATTTCCTTTAGCATCTGTCATAGCTGCTCCATTTTCTTTTAAATAATCATTATATAGTTCACTATTTCCAGTTACTCCCATTAAACATGATTGCGCACCACCACCACTCATACCGAAAGTATAAATCTTATCAGTATCACCAGGAATTAAATCTTTATTTAATCTTAAATATCTAATAGCTGATTTTAAATCAGTTACAGCCCATGGAGCACCCTCAATAAAATTTATTCCAACTTCATATCTTCCTCTGCATCCAGCAAAAGCATAAATAAGACCTTGACTTACATAAGCAGAAACTTTTTCATAGTTATAAGTAGTAGGAGGTCTCATAGCAGCATAACCAGGAGTATCCACTGGCATTACTATAGGAGCATTTGCACCAGTATATGATCCTTTTTTGCCTGATTTATTAACTTCACATTTATATTTTCCTGAATTTTCTGAGCAAGTTAAATATTCTTTTGGGACATATATACCCATTGATTGATAAGTTGAACTTGATATTTTAGTGCAATATTCTAATTGTAATTGATAGTATACTCCATTTTCGGAATCAAGTTCCCAATTATCTGAGTTAAATTCTAAGGAGCTTAATTCAATTTTCTGATTTGTTGAAAGAAAAAAAGAAAATAAAAGGAGAACAGTATATAACCGACTCATTGTTAATAAAGCTTTATTTTATTTGAAGAATAGTATAGTTATATATTATTATTTTTCTTTTAGTAAATAAAATGTATATTAAAAAAAGTTTTATCATTTTATATTTTGAT
>CADCJQ010000078.1 GCA_902801795.1 uncultured Erysipelotrichaceae bacterium | reverse complement strand
AATGATATTGAAAGAGAAAAATTAGATATATTAAAAAATAAATTTCATAAACAACTTTATGATGAAAATTTTAGTAGAGAACTACAAAATAAATATCGTAATAAATTGTTTAATGTTAATTCTCTTAGTAGTTTAGAAATATTAATTAAAGAATATAATGAAGAGAAAAAGGTGGAAAAAGAATATTCTGATGCTTCTGAAATAATGATAAAACAAACGAAAGATGAATTATATAACTTTTTTGATTCTATTAAAGATAAATACAAAGGAACAATACTGGAATTTAATATTGAAGGGGCAATTCTTAATATAAGAAATTGTTATGATATTAAAAAATTACAAACGATATTAGAAAATTTTAAAAGAGATTTATATAATTATGAAAAAAATGCTTTTTCTCTAACTTTAGCGTATGAATTATTAGGAGATAATAAACGATATCATTTATATCGTAAATATATTAATGAATATAATAATGTAACAAATATTGATGAACTTTATGCTTTAAAAGAAAGATATCAAAAGGAAATGAGTGGATTATTAAATAATAAAGATGATGGAGAGAAAAGTAAATAATAGTTATATATAATAAGGTGATAAAATGAATTTAGTAATAAATTATGATTTCTTTAATGCTATTAAAGATGTTAATGAACCATTAAGTCCATTTAAGGTTATTCGTAATAGTAAAAGATTTAATACAATGGTAGCACTTCCTTATTTTATCATTATGAATACTCTTCAGTATAAAGGTGATTTAGAAAAAATATTTCTTACTTTACCAATTAATTTTGGAGTGATAACTTTACTTGAAACTTTTCATAATCTGCTTTTACATAAAGATGAATATAAAGAGGTATCAATAATAAGATTAAAAAAACTGGTAAATGAATTTAATGATTTAAATATTGACACTAATTATGATTTATTACTAAAATCAGAATTATATCAAAAAAAATATCATCTTTGGTTAAATGATGATGAGTTACCAGTTATCTTAGAATCAAAATATATTTTAATGCCTACTTATAATTTTAATGGAAATATAAAAGATACTTCCGTTTTACAACAACATGTAATTGGTTCAAAAAAGTATGTTTTATCACTTGGAACATATCAAAAAGAACATAAATTAGTTTATAATAATATCTAAAAAAGAAAATATGATGATATTCTTTTGTAAAATTGAATAATCATCTTTTATTTTAATATAAAAAATTGTATAATAGATATATAAATAGGAGAGAATATGATACTAAGAAAAGAAAAAGTTGATTATAAGGAAGATTATCGTGTAATTAATAATATGCGTGGTTTATCGATTGATATGATTAATAATGCTCATTCAGGGCATCCTGGAATATGTCTTGGAGCAGCGCCAATACTTTATACATTATATGCTAAACATTTATCATTTGATTTGGAAAATCCTAATTGGTATAATCGTGATCGTTTTATTTTATCTGCAGGACATGGTGCACCACTATATTATAGTATGTTATATATGTTAGGAATGATTACTTTAGATGATGTTAAGAATTTGCGACAACTAAAGAGTATTACTCCAGGACATCCAGAGATTACAACACCTTTAGTAGATATGGCAACAGGTCCATTAGGGCAAGGAATTGCCTCAAGTGTTGGAATGGCTATTGCAGAACGTTATTTAAATAGTACTTATAATAAAAATTTAATTAATCATTATACCTATGTTTTATGTGGTGATGGTGATTTAGAAGAAGGGGTTTCTTATGAAGCTTTAGCTCTTGCTAGTAAATTAAAACTAAATAAATTAATTATTCTTTATGATAATAATGATATAACATTAGATGGTGAATTAAAAAATAGTTCGGAAGAAGATATTATTACAAGGTTTCGTGCTTTAAATTTTTCAATCTTTCTTGTTAATGGAGATAGTGTAAAAGAATTAAATGAAGCGATAAATTGTGCTAAAGATAGCAAGATGCCAAGTATTATTATATGTAAGACTATTATTGGTAAATATTCGAAAAATGCTGGAACAAATATTGTTCATGGTAAACCATTAGATGAAGATGATATTGAAAGTATTAAAGAAAAATTAGATCTTGTAAATAACCATTAGATGAAGATGATATTGAAAGTATTAAAGAAAAATTAGATCTTGTAAATAGTCCATTTACTGTAAGTAATGAAGCGATTAATTATTTTCAAGATAGTGTTAAAAAAAGAATGTATCTTCCTTTACGCGAATGGAATCGTAAATATGATAATTTAAAAGAAGAAGAAAAAAATCGTTTAGATAATTTATTTACCATAAATCCTCTTTATAAAGTAGGTAATATAGATTTTGCATATGAAGATTTATCTCTTCGTGATATTTCAGGTAATATCTTAAATTGTATTAGTAAGGAATTTGATTTATTAATTGGTGGCAGTGCTGATTTGTCTTCTTCATGTAAAACATTATTAAAAGATTATAAAGTATTTGATGCAGTAAGTTATAATGGTCGAAACATCAATTTTGGTATAAGAGAACATGCGATGGGAGCAATCATGAATGGAATGGCTTTATCGGGTCTTCGTCCTTTTGGAAGTACCTTTTTAGTCTTTTCCGATTATTTGCGTCCAGCGATTCGCATGAGTGCTCTTATGAATCTTCCT
>CADCJQ010000077.1 GCA_902801795.1 uncultured Erysipelotrichaceae bacterium | reverse complement strand
GTGGTAGAACCGTTGGTGCTGGTACAGTTAACGAAATCGTTAAATAATTTAGTTAACGTATTAATCAATTAGGAGATTCTTCGGAGTCTCCTTTTATTTTATGTTGCGTATTGCTAATGTATATCAATTGATTTATTATAATAATGAAAGGAGGAAATATCTTATGGCTAGTGATGCAGCAATTTTTGTGCGTATTGATTCAAATACGAAAACACAAGCTGAAGCGATATTAAGACAATTAGGTGTGACACCTAGCGGTTTAATCAATATGCTTTATCGTCAAGTAATTCTTACTGGTAAAATACCATTTGATGTCTCCCTTCCTGTTAGAGAACCAATTGCAACAGGCGATATGTCTGAAGAAGAAGTTATGAAGCTTGTTCAAAGAGGTGTTGACGATGTCAAAGCAGGCAGAGTGTACACCAAAGAAGAAGTAGAAGCCATTATTGAAGAAAGATTTGGATTAAAGCCATAAAAACATATTATTTAGATTATTCTGAGAGCTTCTTGATTGAATTATTAATGATTATTTATCATATCTGCAATAAGCTAAAGAACCCAAAAGCAGCAGATGCACTATATAAGGAAGTATGGTCTAACATCAACAAATTGGAAACATTCCCTTATGTATATCAAGAAATTAATCAGGGTTTTCACAAAATTAAAGTAAGAAAATTCAATATCTTCTATTCTATTGATGAACAAAACAAAACAGTAAATATTTTACACATTCTCTATCAAGGAAGAGACATAACTCAAATTAGCAATTGGTAAATATTAAAAGGCGCCGATGAGCGCCTTTTAATATGCTTTGTATAATTCTTTATCTATTAATATATTTAATATAAAATATACAAGTAACGGAGATTATCTATGAAACACACTAAATTTTTTATAATTCCTATTAGCGTATTAATGCTACTTGGCTGTTCTAGCGAAGTTATTATTCCTAGCGATATAAAATTTACTCCTTGTTCTTTTTCTACAGACATTGAACTTCATAGCGAAACTCAACTAAACGCTTTTATTAATAATTTTGATGTTGTTTATGATGACGTTTCTTATGATTATTTAAAACCGTATGACAACATTTTATTAAAAGAAGATTTAACTAAACCTAATAAAGTTCATTTAAGTTGGGAAGTAGAAGTTGATAAAGGTAGTGTTTCTGAATATAAAGTTTATTTATCTGAATATGAAGATATGTCTAATAAATTAAGTTATACAACTAACTCAACTTCTTTAGATATCTCTAATTTAAAAGTAGACACTGATTATTATTGGCAAATTGAAGCTTATAGCTTTAAAAGTAATGTTGCTAGTTTTTCCACTAACAAGACAAAGATACGAGGAATTGATATTGATGGAGTTAATAATGTTCGTGATATCGGTGGATATGGTCAAATAAAGCAAAGTATGATTTATCGTGGTGGCGCTTTTGAAAAATATAATAAAACTAAAAAAGTGGTGGAAATTAAAATAACTGACAAAGGTATTAATGCAGTTAAAAATGAATTAGGAATAAAAACTGAAGTCGATTTAAGAAGAAATGATCCTAGTGAACATGAAAACTGCGACTTAACTAAAAGCACAGTTGATGGTTTAAATTATGTGGCTTTACCAATGCAATATGGTGGTAAAAATATCTTAACTTATGACGATGATTATCATAACCCTCAAAAAATTAAATCATTCTTTACTTTATTAGCAGATGAAACCGCATATCCTATTTATATGCATTGCTCACAAGGTAAGGATCGAACAGGCTGCTTAGCATACTTGGTTGAAGCTTTAATGGGAGTGGAGTCCACATCCTTATATATGGATTATTTATATAGTTCGTTATCTAGCTATGAAAATCGCGTTAATAGACGCGGAATTGATGACAATTATGGTGACACTTTAAAGAAATACAAGACCGAAGAAATGAGTCTATCTGAAAAAGTGTATTCATATTTAAACGAAGTAATTGGTTTAAGTAGTGAAACATTGGATTCTGTTATAGATATCCTATCAGTAAAGTAGGTTATAAGAGTTATTGTTTAAATATTCTAAAAAAAGTTGAATAATGGAAGAAAATCAAGAGAAAAAAGTAATTAATTTAGATCCGTTAAAAAAAGGTAAACGTATCCTATTATTTTTAGCTGATTATTTTATTGATTTTATTCTGGGATTTCTACTTTTTGTAGTCATGGTTTATCCTTTAGGAAAAGTAATG
>CADCJQ010000076.1 GCA_902801795.1 uncultured Erysipelotrichaceae bacterium | reverse complement strand
TTTTGCTAGTACTTATACATCATCTCAAGGATTATTATTAATGATTCCTGAAATGTATAAAATTGCAGGTGAATTACTTCCTTCAGTTATAAATGTCGCTTCAAGAACTGTATCAACACATGCTTTAAGTATATTTGGCGATCATTCAGATAAAATTTAGAATAAGAAAGAAAATTTTAAATACAGAAGAAAGAAAAAAATATGATGCTAAAGTAAGAAATTCAAAAGAATAATAAAAAAAGGGTTTGGTTATGAGAAAAATTAAAAAGAAAAAATTTAAGATTAGTTGAAACAAGATTTGAATATGATAAGAATTCAATGAGTACAGCCGAAAGAAATGTAATAAGAGATAACATAGCTAAAGAAAAATTATTAATAAAAAAAGTATTAGAGGGTTATGATACTGATCTACAAAGTGTAGAACAAGAGTGTGATTTAATAGTAAGTTTAATATTAGATTCTGATTTTGATGAAGAATATCTTGATTATAAAGAAGAAGTATTAACATCTAAAATAATAGATTTTCCTAAATATGATTCAGATAGTATTGGAAATAAAAAAACTGGAAAAGTATTAAAATTTCCAAAAAAACAGTAACTAATTAGTTACTGTTTTACTTTTACTTTACTTTGTTTATATACTAATACTTGACTCTAATTATTACTAATTGTATATTTATACTAGGAGGAATAATATGGAAAATAATAAAAAAGGAAATGGCTTAGTTGTATTCTTGATTATATTAGTAGTTCTTTTAGCTACAGGGTTAGGATTATTATTAGGAGGAGTAATAAAGAATCCATTTGTAAAAGAAGAAAAGTGTACTAAATGTAATGTTGAAACAAAAACTGATAAAACAGAAAAAAAGGAAACTAGATATTATCAATTTAAGACTGAAAGTGAAAAAGAAGATGCAGAAGGAAATAATTTACCAAGATATTATGAAATAGAATTAAATGCTGATGGAACTGCTAAAATGGGGTTTTTAAGAGTTAATGATACAAATGATAAAGCAGGAATATATGCTGAAGATGATAAGTATGTAATAGTAGCACTTAATAATACCAATGAATTATGTAAAGAAACTAATCCTATGATAGCGGATGTATGTTCAGAAACAATGGTATTTATAAAAGATAATGGTGTATTAAAAAAGCAAATGAGTAATGATCAGCTATATCATTTTGAAATTGACAATGTTAACGATTCTCAAGAATATATACAAGTTAAGAAATCAGATTTGCAAACAAATTTAAAAAACTAAGGATTAATCCTTAGTTTTTTATTTTACTAAATACTTTTCCGATAGGTTCATTGATTTGAAGAGTACAATTAACATTAAGTTTTTCTTTATTAATTATAACTAGATTTTTACCTCTAAAATAATTAATAAGACCTGCAGCAGGATAAACATTAAGTGATGTTCCTCCAACTATTAAAGTATCTGCTTTACTTATATATTTAATTGCGTTCATATAATTATCATTATTAAGCGGTTCTCCATAAAGAACTACATCTGGTTTTATTAAACCACCACATGAACACGTTGGTAAATCTTTAAATGATAACATATCATTTAAATTATATTCTTTATTACATTTAGTGCAGTAGTTCTTATTAATAGTACCATGTATTGTTATAACATTTTTTGAACCAGCTTGTTCATGTAGGCCATCTATATTTTGAGTTATAATTGCTTTTAATTTGCCAATATCTTCTAATTCTTTTAATTTTTTATGACAATCATTTGGTAATATATCTGGATTTACTAATTTATCAAAATAAAATTTATAGAATTCTTCTGGTTTTGCAAAGAAAAAATTATGAGAAAGTATTACTTCAGGAGGAAAATCATATTTTTGATTATATATTCCATCAACTGATCTAAAATCTGGAACACCACTTTCAGTTGAAACTCCAGCGCCTCCAAAGAAAACTATATAATTACTTTCATTAATTATTCTATTTAATTCTTCAGTCATATTCTCACCAATTTAATTATATCAGAATTATTAAAAATGTGATATAATTTAATATAGGTGATTATCTATGAAATATAAAGTTATGGATGGAAATGAAGCTTGTGCATTAATTTCTTATTTATTTACAGAAATTGCTGGTATTTATCCAATTACACCTTCTAGTAAGATGGCAGAACTAGTAGAGAAATATAGCAAAGAAGGTGTTAAAAATATATTTGATACTGAAGTAAAAACAGTTGAAATGCAAAGTGAAGCTGGATCGATAGGTTTA
>CADCJQ010000075.1 GCA_902801795.1 uncultured Erysipelotrichaceae bacterium | reverse complement strand
TTATTAAAAGAGGCTATTATTGATTTAAGAAATAATTATAGTATGTATAATAATAGTTATCGTGGAAACATGGTATATATTAGTGTATCAAAAATCATTGATGTTTTTATTGAGGTATCAGAATATTTTTATACTGAAGATGATTTAATTGATTTAGGAAGTTTTCTTGCTAAAATAAAACCAGATAGAGTTAATAAATATAGTGATGAAGAGTTTGATGAAGTTATCAGTAAAGCTAATGTGATTGCGGAAACTCTAAACAAAAGAGCCAAAAGAAGAAAATAATTAATTAAGCAATGAAAGTTGCTTTTTTATTTTTTAAAGATATTTTTACAGAAAGATAATTTTATGTTAAGATATATTCGTCAGGTGGTTTATGGATATATTATTAGAAAAGAAGGCATTAATTGATAAAAGAATAAAACAAGATTATTATGAAGAGAAAATAATTACCTTATTAAAAGAATTGTCCAATAAAAAGGTAATTACTAAAATAAATGATGAATTATTAGATTTAATATCAAGAATTTTAGGTAATGAAGATGGCAGGATTTATTCAGAAGATATAGAATATTTCATATCTATTTTAAAAAATATTACCCTTCCCTTTTACAAGAATAAATGCCAAAAAAAGGAAGATTTGTCTACTTTTCTTAAAGAATTTGATAAAATGATTAATTTGATGACAATTAATTTACAAGATAAAGATTATGAAATAATATATAAATATAATGAAGAATTAGTAAATGTAATTAAAGAATATATAAGAATAATAGATATTTATCAATTTAGTGGTGGTAATATTAGTGATACTAAAATAATTACCTCTACTTTATCTCATCTTGTAGTTATTATGTATTTATCTATGGATGAATATGAGTATGATAGTAATGTTTTAGAGAAAGTTTTCCTTAAAATAATCAATAATTATGAAGCATTTCTTTATGAATGTCGGATTTTAGGTTATTTTAAGGAAGATGAAGAATTAGTAATAAATGATGAACAAGTACTTAAGGATTTTACTTTATGTAGTGAATTATTAAAACAAGAGTATTGTCCACCAATTAAAGTTATTAAATAAAGGAAAGGAATGATGATTAATGAATGATACAATATGTGCAATAAGTACAGCTTTGGGTGTTGGTGCTATATCAATAATAAGAGTTAGTGGAATCGATGCTATAAAAATAGTTAATAAACTTTTTAGTGGAAAAAATCTTGAAGAATGCCCTACTCATACAATTCATTATGGATATATAATGGATCATGATGAAAAAATAGATGAAGTTTTAGTTAGTGTTATGCGTGCCCCTAAAACTTTTACAAGAGAAGATATTGTTGAAATAAATTGTCATGGAGGGATTGCCACAACAAATAAGGTATTAGAATTATTATTACTTAATGGATGTCGTGAGGCAGAGCCTGGAGAGTTTACTAAACGAGCTTTTTTAAATGGAAGAATGAATTTAATGGAAGCAGAAGCGGTAATGGATTTAATTAATGGTAAGACAGAAGAAGCCAGACGTGTTGCCATGAATAATCTTCAAGGTATGGGAAGTAAATTAATTGAAAATTTAAGAGAAGATTTAGTTAAAATAATAAGTAATATTGAAGTTAATATTGATTATCCAGAATATAATGATATTTATGAAGTAACAATTAAAGATATTCATGATAAAATTAAGTATTTTAAAGATGAGTTAGAGAAAATTATTATGGAATATGAAAATGGAAGAATAATAACAGAAGGAATTAAAACGGTTATTGTAGGACGTCCTAACGTTGGTAAAAGTAGTCTTTTAAATAAACTTCTTGATTATGAAAAAGCGATTGTAACAGATATACCAGGAACAACAAGGGATATTGTTGAAGGAACGATTTCTTTTAATGGAATTTTATTAAATATTATTGATACAGCGGGTATTCGTGATACTGATGATGTTGTTGAAAAGATTGGTGTTAATATTAGTTTATCTAAAATTGATGAAGCGGATTTGGTTTTGGTTATTTTAAATAATAATGAAGAATTAAATGAAGTTGATTTGGATATTCTTAATAAAACGAAAAATAAGACTAGTATTGTGGTTATAAATAAAAATGATTTAGATAGTAAAATAGATATGAATTTATTAAAAGATAGAGAAATTGTTTATACTAATACTATTAATCTATTAGGGATAGAATCATTAAAAAATAAAATTACTAAAATGTTTAACTTAGATGAAATAAAGAAAAAAGATTATAATTTAATAACTAATACAAGACAAATTGCTAAGGTTAAAGAGTGTTTAGAAAGAATAAAAGATATTGAAAA
>CADCJQ010000074.1 GCA_902801795.1 uncultured Erysipelotrichaceae bacterium | reverse complement strand
ATTATTAATAACAATTATAGCATTAATAACAATTATAGTTAAAAGCAAAAAATTAAAAGGTGTAGGATTAATGGCTATAGCTACTTTAATAATACCTTCAGTAAGTGCAGTTACTATGAATTTAGTAGTAAACGTTAATATGAATTTAGAATTACATGGTGGATCTGTCGCAACATTTAAAACAGGTAAAGAAGTTAATATAACAATGAAGAAATTAGCAGGAGCACCAGAAAATATAAATCATTGGTATAGTGATGAAAATATTTTATCAATAGAAAAAGCAACAGATGAGCAATATAATAATATTAAAGATAATCTGACTGAAGATAATATTGTATCAACAAGTGACTCTAGTAAAATAATATATATGTGGTATGATGCTGGGACTATATACTGGTATAGCGAAGCAAGCTTAATATATCTAAATGAAGATTCATCACATATGTTTTCTAGTTGTAGTAGTATAACATCATTAGATATAAGTTCGTTTGATACAAGTAATGTAACAAATATGCAAGGAATGTTTGCTGTTTGCTATGGTTTAACTGAATTAGATTTAAGTTCGTTTGATACAAGTAATGTAATAGATATGTCCTTTATGTTTTTTCATTGTTATAGTTTAACATCATTAGATATAAGTTCATTTAACACAATCAAGGTAACAAATATGAAATATATGTTTTCATGGTGTAAAGGTTTAACATCATTAGATATAAGTTCGTTTGATACAAGTAATGTAATAGATATGTCCTATATGTTTGATGCTTGCCCTAGTTTAACATCATTAGATATAAGTTCGTTTGATACAAGTAATGTAATAGATATGTCCTATATGTTTTCTAGTTGTACTAGTTTAACATCATTAGATTTAAGTTCGTTTGATACAAGTAATGTAACAAATATGCGATATATGTTTCATTATTGTAGTAGTTTAACATCATTAGATTTAAGTTCATTTGATATTTCTAATGTTGAAATTCTAGAAAATATGCTTTTTGGAGACTCTAATATGTTAACTATAACTACACCTAAAAAGATGTTTAATAGTGATTTAGAGATAAATTTATATAGAGATTTTGAAGATGAAGCAGGTAATAGGTATTCAGCATTAAATAAAGATACACCAACAAAAATAACAATAACGCGTGTTGAGACAGAAGGAGAATAAAAATAAATAAAAAAAGTAAAATTAATATAATATTAAAATATCTATTTTCTAATATTTACTTAAATTTTACTTTGTATTTAAAAATCTATTCTTAAAAGAATGTTAATCATTCTTTTTTTTATGATATGATTTTTCTGATAGTGAAATTTTTCTGATAGTGAAGTTATGTCCATGCTTTGTCTAAGTAGTTCAAGATTTTATTTGAATAGAAAGAAAAGCTGTTACATTAAAGTAGCTAGGTGGTTTGATTTAGAAGTTTATAAAGATATTTAAGACACATCAATAAGATGTGTTTTTTTATGGGAGGTTTTTATGAATATAATAACTATTGTTGTAACATTATTTTTCATTATACTTACATATTGTTCGTGTAAAGTATCATCTTGGGCTTTAGTTATCAATTAAAGATACCTTATAATTTATGTTCTTAATAGTTTTTAAATTACATAAGATTTATAAGGTGGTGATTCACAATGAATGAATTAGAAGAAAGTATGACTTTTGCTGATTCAAAATCTATGCCTATTGATTATATAATTTTGAAATTAAGAATTTTTCTTAATAAAGAATTGTATGAAAAAAAAGTAATTGAGTATGAAGTATTTAAAAAAATGCAAGAATTACTTATAAAAAAAATGAATCATTTAATTGATAAAAATAATAACAGTTAAAGGGTGATTTATATGGATATTATCAAAGCAAGACAAGAATTATTACAAGGAAAAACAATATATGATATGAATTTAAGAGTATCTGCATTAGTCCGTGTTTCTACTGACAAAGAAGAGCAATTAAATTCATCTTGTAATCAAGCAAATTATTTCGATGATATGATTAACGATGTAGATAATTGGACTCATTATAAGACTTATGTTGATGAAGGTATAAGTGGAACTCAAGCATTCAATCGTGAACAATTTATGAAAATGATTGAAGAAGCAAGACTAGGCAAATTTGATCTTATTGTTACTAAAGAAGTATCTAGGTTTGCTCGTAATACAGTAGATAGTATTCGATATACACAATTATTATTGTCTTATGGAGTCGCAGTATATTTTGTAAATGATAATATCAATACTTTATATCCAGATAGTGAATTTAGACTAACATTAATGGCTAGCATGGCTCAAGATGAAGTTAGAAAATTATCTGAAAGAGTTAAGTTTGGAATTAAGAGGAGTATAAAAGATGGAAAAGTAGGTGGTGGTGCATTATTTGGATACGATAAAAAAGATTGTTCGTTGACTATTAATGAAAAAGAGGCAGAAGCAGTAAAATTAATATTCAATCTATATTCAACTGGAGAATATGGTTTTAGAAAAATAAGTGAGATTTTAGCTAATAAAGGGTATTATACGAAAAAAGGTAATGTTTTTAGTGATATATCATTAAAAAAAATAATAACCAATCCAAAATATAAAGGGTATTATACTGCTAATTTATCAAGAGTTGAGAGTTATAAAACACATAAAAAAGTAAAAAATCCAAAATCTGAATGGATAATATATAAAGATGAATCTGGAAGAATTCCTGCAATTGTATCCGAAGAATTATGGAACAAGGCTAATGATATCCACAATTCTCGAACAGAGAATTATAACAAAAATGTTATTAATAAACAATTTTTCTTAGAAAATAGGAAATATACATCAAAAATTATATGTTATGAACATAATTCTACATTTATTAGAAAAGCAAGTGATAAACGAAAAGATAATCCAGTTTGGCAATGCAATGAATATTTAAGACATGGTATTAAAGGTTGTGAAACACCAATATTATATGAAAAACATTTAGATACTATTTTTAGTAAAATTATAAATGATCTTATAAGCAATAAAGAAGATCTTAAAAGAATAATTCTTGAAGATTATAAAAGAATAATTGAAGAATGTAATGAAGCATTTGATATTGATTCTATTAATGCTAAATTAAGGGAATTAGAAACTATGAAAGATAGATTATTTGATTTATTATTAAAAAAATTAATTACAGATGATGAATTTAAATCTAAGAAGGAAAAAATAGATATTGATATAAACCAGAATAAACAACAACTTTTAGATTATGAATCACAAAATCAAAGTTTGAATTATATTGAAGAGATAGTAGATAAAATAAAAGCTAAACTTGATTCTAGCTTAAATATAGAAAAGGATATAGGTAAATATTTTAATTTATTTGTTGATAAAGTTTTTGTTAAAAAAATAAATAATGATAGAAAAAAATTAAAATTGATTATGCTATTGAATTTTAATTCTAAAGATAAAGAAATAGACTATTTTGCTGATATTAAAAATCCTCAATTTACAATTAATAATGAAAAAATAGAGGTTAAATATGATAAGGACATGATGAAAAAAAAGTTTCTCTTGTCCAATACCAAGGAACCCAGGATTTGTTGTAATGGGACAAAAATTAGGAAAAGAAAGATTATTTAAATATATTTATAACTTTGGTTTTGGAAAACCTACAGGTATTAATTT
>CADCJQ010000073.1 GCA_902801795.1 uncultured Erysipelotrichaceae bacterium | reverse complement strand
AGTTTAGCAAGAGCAAGACGGATTTTATTATTACATCCACAATAACCCTTTTCTAAGTAACGATTTACTTGACATTTTCTTGGACATAAAGTACATTTTTTATAATAATTCATAATATCACCTAAAAATCATTTCTTATTATACAATTAAATTTGAAAAAAAACTATGGTTTTAAATATTATTATAGACATAAAAAATATATTTATTGTATAATATAGATAACAAAAAGGAGGATTATATGAAATTATATAATACATTAACTAAAAAAATAGAAGACTTTGTTCCTAATAATGAAGGAATTGTTAAAATGTATACTTGTGGTCCAACAGTATATCATTTTGCTCATATTGGTAATTTACGTACATATATTTGTGAAGATATTTTAGAAAAGTATTTAAAATATGTCGGATATAAGGTTGAACGTGTTATGAATATTACTGATGTTGGTCATTTAACTGGAGATTCTGATGATGGAACAGATAAAATGGTTAATAGTGCTAAACGTGAACATAAGAGTGTTTTAGATATTGCTAAGTTTTATACAAATAAATTCTTTGAAGATACTGAAAAACTTAATATTAGAAAACCTGATACTGTGATTCCTGCAACTAGTTTAATTGATGACTATATTAAAATCATTTCTAAACTCTTAGACAAAGGTTATGCTTATATAAATGGTGGAAATGTTTATTTTGATACTAGTAAAATTGATAATTACTATGTATTAACTAATCATAATGTTGATGACTTAATTGATGGTGTTCGTGAAGATGTTGAACGTGATGATAATAAGAAAAATAAAGCTGATTTTGTTTTATGGTTTACAAAATCTAAATTTGATGATCAAGAATTAAAATGGGAATCTCCTTGGGGATTAGGTTATCCGGGATGGCATATTGAATGTTCTGGTATATCAATGAAATATTTAGGAGAATATCTTGATATTCATTGTGGTGGTGTTGATAATATTTTTCCACATCATACTAACGAAATTGCCCAAAGTGAAGCATATCTAGGTCATAAATGGTGTAATTATTGGTTTCATGTAGAATATCTAAATGATATTAATGGTAAAATGAGTAAAAGTAATGGTGATGCATTAATTGTTGATACTCTTATTAAAAAAGGATATCATCCATTATCATATCGTTATATGGTATTATCAAGTCATTATCAAAAACCTTTATTATTTAGTTATGATAATTTAGATGGGGCAGAAAATGCTTATTTAAAATTAAAAACTAAAGTTCTTAAATTAAATAAAGAAGAAATGCCTCTTTCAGAAGAATACTCTAAATATCAAGAACAATTTAAGAATGCTATGGATAATAACTTAAATACATCTCTTGCTTTAACAGCCGTTTATGATGTTTTAAAAAGTACTATGAATGATTATACTAAATTAAAATTAATTAAAGAATTTGATGAAGTATTATCACTTGATTTAACTAAAGAAGAGGTTATTGAATCATCTCTTAGAGAAGATGAAATACAAGAATTTATTGTAAAAAGAAATGAAGCGAAAAAGAATAAAGATTATGCTTTAGCTGATCAAATAAGAAATGATTTATTAGAAAAAGGAATTATTTTAAAAGATACTAGAGAAGGAACTATCTTTGAAATAAAGAAATAATTATAAGAGTGCTTAATTGGATAATAAATAATTAGTTATCCAACTAGCACTTTTTAATTAAACATATTTTTTAGTGTATGTTTTTGTGACAATTACATATAATATGTGTAGAAAAGAATACAAAATATGTTGACATTTCAACATAAAATGTGCTAAAATCAATAGTGAATGGAGAGTGATTATAATGTCTAATTTAACAAGTGCAATAAATGTAAATGTTCCTAGTGATGTAAAAAAAGAAGCTACAAGTCTTTTTAATAGTTTGGGAATTTCTATGTCGACAGCAATTAACATATTTTTAAAAAAAGCAATTTATGAAAGAGGTATACCTTTTGATTTAAAACGCGAACCAAGTAAAGAGTTGTTAGAGGCATTAAAAGAAGTTGAAGATATTGAAAATGGAACAAGTAATAAAAAAGGTTATCACAATATGTATGAATTGTTGGAAGATTTGGAGAAATAAACATGCTTGATTTAAAAAACACTAAATATGAAGTTCAATATACTAGTTTATTTAAAAAACAATATAAGAAAGTTTTAAAACAAGGTAAAGATAAAGAAAAATTCTTGAAAATTCTGGGAATATTGGCAAATGGTGAATCTCTTGAAGAAAAATATAAAGATCATGCATTAGTTGATAATAAATATTTTAAAAATTGTCGTGAATGTCATATTGAACCAGATTGGTTACTTGTATATAAGTATATAGAAAACGAATTAATTTTATTTCTAGTACAAACAGGATCTCATAGTGAAGTTTTAGATATATAAAACTTCATTTTTCTTTTAGAATCCAATAATATGAGTA
>CADCJQ010000072.1 GCA_902801795.1 uncultured Erysipelotrichaceae bacterium | reverse complement strand
TGCCTATAAAAAATCGTGATGATATTAAAATAACAGCGCAAGAAATATGTCAGATATTAAAGAAAACCGCGGGTCCATTTATTGGAATAATTTATCAAAATTTAGAAACTAAAATATTACATAATGAATTACTAAATGATAATTCTAAGATAATAGAATATATAAAGGAGAATGAAAATGGATAAAAAAAGTTGGATACTAGTTATTTTAGTAAGCGTATTATTGATATTAATTGGAGCGTTAATCTTTATGAAAGAAGAAAAACAAGAAGAAAAACAAGAAAATCATGAGGAAGTATTAACTGATAATAATGGAGAAAAAGTAGAGGATTTTACAAAAAATTTAATTAAAAAAGTACATGAGAATAATAATTATTTAATTAGTCCTTATTCTATTGAAATTGCTCTTAATATGTTAAGAGAAGGAGCTAAAGGAAATACGAAGGATGAAATAGATAAAGTAATTGGAAAGAGAAAAATAAATAATTTAAAAATAGAAAATAAATTAAATATTGCTAATGCTCTTTTTATTAAGGATTACTTTCAAGATAAAATAGAGAAAAGTTATACCAATACTTTATTGGAGAAATATAATGCGGAAATGCTTTATGATAAATTCGAAACTCCTGATGTGATAAATAATTGGGTTAATAAAAAAACAAATGGAATGATACCTAAAATACTTGATAGTATTGATGATAGTTTTGTTGTAGGACTTGCAAATGCAGTTGCACTAGATATTAAATGGCAAAAAGAATTTGAATGTAATAATACTTATTCAGATAAATTTACTAAGTTAAATGGCGAACAAATAGATGTTGAAATGATGCATGATACGTATGATAATAGTAATTATAAATATATAAATGAATCTAATTTAAAAGGAATAATCCTTCCATATAAGCAAGAAAAAATAATGATGTAGCATTAGAATCTGTTGGATTATTACCGAATAATATTGATGAATTTATTAAAAATTTAGATTTAAATATTATTGATAAATTAAGTAAAGAAGCAAGTGATAAATTAAAAATTAATTTGTCGCTTCCGAGATTTACTTATAGTTATGAGATAAAAGATTTCATAGGAATATTAAAGGCTTTAGGAATAAAAGATGCTTTTAATGAAACGCAGGCTGATTTTACTGGTATTATAGATAGACAATACATAAATAATAATTTATATGTTGATACTGCTATTCATAAAACTAAAATCGAACTAATGGAAAGTGGAACTAAAGCGGCTGCAGTTACTTTTTTTGGAATTAAAGCAAACGGAATGATACCTAATGATTTTGAAACTGTTGATATTACATTTAATAAGCCCTTTATCTATTTAATAAGAGATAAAATAACTAAGGAAATATTGTTTTTTGGAATGGTTAACGAACCTAATTTATGGAAAGGTTCAACGTGTGATAATTAATAAAACTTCGGTTTGATTTTCAAATCGAAGTTTTACTATATTACCAACAATTATCACATTCTGGATTTTTTGTTTCTGTAGGTTTAGGAGTTGGTGTCTTATCTGGATCTGGTGAGATGTCTTTTATTTTACATTCTATATCATTACTTCCCGGAGGACATTCCTTTGGTTCTTTGGGTTTTCTTTCTTTTATTTTATCATTTATTATATTAATAATAATAGTTGGATCATTTATTGGACCAGGTTTTGGTTCAGTAGTAGGTTTTGGGTTATTGGTTGGATTAGGGTTATTAGTAGGATTTGGATTGTTAGATGGATTAGGATTATTCGTAGAATTAGGGTTATTAGTAGGATTTGGATTATTAGTCGAATTAGGGTTATTGGTTGGATTAGGATTGTTAGTAGGATTAGGATTATTCGTAGAATTAGGGTTATTAGTAGGATTTGGGTTGTTAGTAGGATTAGGGTTATTAGAAGGGTTAGGATTATTAGTCGAATTAGGGTTATTAGAAGGGTTAGGATTATTCGTTGGATTAGGATTGTTAGTAGGATTAGGGTTATTGGTTGGATTAGGGTTATTAGATGGGGTAGGATTATTAGTAGGATTAGGTGTTACTTCTGGTTCTGCAATTAAATCATCATCTTTTATGGTATTATCTTGCGTTACTGTAATACATTGATATAAATGTTTCTTTGCTTCTTCTAATAATTCGATTGCTTTTTCATCATTTTTTTCTCTATTAGCAAGTTCGATAAGCGTAAGTCCTATATTAATTTTAACAGGGCAATATCTTTTTTTAGGTATTTTATAACTTAATGCTTTAACATATTTATCATATGCTTTTTGATAATCCTCTTTTTGATATAAATAATTACCATAATTATATGGAGCGATATATGGCTCATATAAATTAATAAAGGATATTAATCTTAGCCGATATTCTTGATTTGCCTCAGGATAATTTTCAATAAATTTATTATTAATTAATATTTTACTTGTCAATTTTATTAATATTATTATACACAAAGAAACTATAACAACTAACGTAATTTTTAATTTTTTATTCATATTTTACCTCTTCCATATTTTATATACATAAATTATATAATATAAATAATTTTTTCGCAATTTGATTTTTAAGATTTTATATAAAATTCAGTAAAAAGTAAAGACATTTTTAAAGAAATTTGATAAAATAACAAATGAGGTGGATTATGGGAAAAACAAGAAGTGAGCTTCGTGAGATTGCCAGTAAGGTATTATATGAAAGTTATATTTTAGAAAATGCTAAAATTGAATACAATATTGATGAATTAATTAAAGAAGAAATGGAAATTGAAAATGAATTTGTTAAAGAATTAGTAAATGGTGTACGTAAAAAGCAAAACGAAATAAAAAAAATAGCCAACAGTTGTTTAGTTGGGTGGGAAATTGATCGTTTAAGTAAAGTTGATAAAGCCATTTTAAGTATTGGTATTTATGAAATCCTTTATACAGAAACTCCAAATATTGTTGCTATTAATGAAGCAATTGAACTTTCTCATAAATATAGCGATGAAAAAGTTACTAGTATGATTAATGCTGCTCTTGATAAATTAAATAAGGAACAAGAAGTATAGTTATGGATACCAAATATTTTACAATTACTGCATTAAATAAAGCCATAAAAAATATGTTTGAAGATAAAAGAGAGTTAAATAATATTCATCTTAAGGGAGAAATAAGCAATTTTAAACATCATACAAGAGGACACTTTTATTTCACATTAAAAGATGAAACAAGTCAGTTATCGGCCATTATGTTTGCTAGTAATGCTCGAAACATTAATTTTGAACCAGTTGACGGTATGAAAGTTTTGGTAAGTGGTAAAGTAACTGTATATGAAACAGGTGGAACATATCAAATATATGTTAATGAAATGGTACAAGATGGTTTAGGTAATTTATACTTAGAATTTGAAAAATTAAAAAAGAAATTAGAAGCAGAAGGACTTTTTAAAAAGGAATATAAGAA
>CADCJQ010000071.1 GCA_902801795.1 uncultured Erysipelotrichaceae bacterium | reverse complement strand
ATGCTTTTTGAAATTGTCTTTTTGTTTTTTGGTTATGATTTTCATAATTTAACATTAAATGATGAATTATTTATGACTTTTTCAAAATATTTTGTTTTAATAGTTTTCTTTATTCTTTATTATCGCAAATATCTAAAAGAAAAATGGCATGATTTTACGAAGAATTTTAAAAAATATATGAAAATAGGTTTTAAAGATTGGTTTACGGGATTCATTATTATGTATGTTGCTAATGCCATCATTATGAATTTTCTAGGTAATATTGGTCAGAATGAGGAAGTTGTTCAAGGGTTAATTAGTAAAACTCCAATTGTGGCCTTTCTTCTAACAACTTTGTTTGCTCCATTTATTGAAGAGATGTTATTTCGAAAATTATTACAAGATTGTTTTAACAATAAAATTTTATTTATGATTATTTCAGGACTTCTTTTTGGACTTGTTCATGTATTAGGAGCAGAAAATTATTTAGAATATTTATTAATTATTTCTTATGGTGCTTTAGGTTTTATGTTTGCCCATGCACTTGTTAAAACAGATAATATTTATACAACCATTATGCTTCATATGTTTCATAATGGTGTACTAACTATTATAGCGATTCTAGGAAATGTTTTATGATAACCAGAGAAGAAAAAAACAAAGAATATGTTAATGAAATTAATAAAGAAAAGGCCATAAATATTTCGAAAAAAATATTACATATTGTTGGTATTTTCTTATTAACTACTTTTTTGATTTTTGCCTATATATATTTTTTAGGTATTAAAGGTTTGAAAATTAAAGAGTATGTTATTAAAGATAATAATATTCCTGAAAGTTTTCATGGTGTTAAAATTCTTCATTTTACAGATATCCTATATGGTTCAACTATCTTTCAAAATGATATTGAAAAATTAGAAGAGCAGATTAGATTAGTTAATCCTAACATTGTTTTGTTTACCGGTAATATTATAGCACCAGAATATAAAATATCAGAAGATGAAATCAAGATGTTGAATAATTTCTTGAAAAGTATACCATATACTATTGGGAAGTATGCAGTAAAAGGTAACTATGATGGATCAACATTTAATTTACTTTTTGATGATACTAAATTTGATATTTTAGATGATGATGTTCTTAAAATTTATAATAATTCAAATGAATTTATTAATATTGTTGGTTTATTCAAAAGTGATTTTGGTATCACTATAGATAATAATCAATATACTATTTCGTTAATTAACAATTATGATGATTATCATAAAATTAATATTAATGCTAATCTTGTTTGCGCAGGTCATAATTTAGGTGGAGAAATAAGGTTTTTTGATTATCCTTTGTTAGGTAACAATAAATATAATAATTCATATTATGAAGAGAATAATAGTAAAATTTATATTTCTAATGGATTAGGAAGTATTCATCATATGCGATTAATGAATCATCCTAGTGTTAATGTTTATCGATTATATAAAAAATAAATGGACTTAGTTGCCATTTATTTTATTATCATCTAATTTTTTCTTTAAATTAACACTTGCTTGGTAACGATGACTTAGTTTGTTTTTTTCATCACTTGATAAACTTGAAACAATCCTACCATCGCTTAATTTAAAAATACTATCAAATCCAAAACCATTGCCAGGATATTCTTTATCAGTTATCGTTCCAGACATAATTCCGGTAGCAGAAATAATATTTTTTCCATCATAATAGACTAAGTTACATATCGCTTTAATATTTTTGTTTTTTAGTGTTTTTCCTATTTTTATTAAAAATTCATTTCTTGTTAGTCCTTCTTTTTCAGCGTCATTTTCTATGCGTTTAGTATAGATTCCAGGATAATCAACCAATTCTTCAAATATAAGTCCAGAATCATCGGCAATAGTTGGTATTTTTGTTAAATCATAAATTGCTTTCGCTTTAATTAATGCATTTTCATAAAAAGAGCTTCCTGTTTCTTCAATATCAACATTAATATTATAGTCTTTAAGTGATTTAATTGTATATTCTTTAAATATATCTTGTAATTCTTTTAATTTGTTTTGATTATTAGTCGCAAATATCATTTGTTCACCTCAATTTACATTATACATCTTTTTTGATTATGAAACCAGAAATTATGATTATGGTTTTTGATAATTGTGCTAAAAAAATGTCAAATAACTAATATTTTTAATAATTTATTTTCATTTTTTGCAAAATATGATATTATTAATAATGTAAAGACTATATAAAGAGTATATCGTGATTGAAAAGGAAAGATGTATATGAAAAATAAAGAGGGATTTACAATAATAGAAGTTGTAGCAACGTTTGCCATATTAGCAGTGATAATGGGAATAGGAGTATTATCATTTAATTATGTTTTTGATCGAGTAAGTGACGATTATTATCACACAATAGAGAATAGTTTATTATTATCAGGTAATGAATATTATCAAGATCATCGTGATGAATTACCAATAAATGGTTATAATAAAGTAGCGGTTAAGACATTGATTGATAATCATTATATTGAACCAATAAAGGATAAAGATGGAAATTTATGTACAGAAGGAGATG
>CADCJQ010000070.1 GCA_902801795.1 uncultured Erysipelotrichaceae bacterium | reverse complement strand
TGTAGTAATGGAAGAATGAATACTAAACAATTTTTAGAACCATTATTAATAGAAAGAAATAAAATTACTTATAAAATAACGTTTGAAGATAATGATTTTCATACATCAAGAACTATGGAAAAAATCTTTATTTTAAAAAGAGAAAATCGTGTTTGGAAGGTGTTTTTTGCCTATTATCATGACCCTTGTTATATGGATTATAATATTGAATAAATTAAGAAAAAAATAGGTAAAATTTGGACAAAAAAATCTTTTGTAAAAAGACTGTCAAAGAGTTGTTTTTTTTAAATCATGTTATTATAATAAAAACTACAAATGAAAGACGTGTACACCTTTTTGGTGTACATGAATATGGTGGGTGTACTATGTTAAAGACTAATTTACCTGTTTTGATACTTAATAATATTGTTTTTCCTTCCGAAGAAGTAAAATTAGAGTTTGATGATAGTAATATAAAGAAAACTATTTCTCTTGCGGAGAATTATTTTAATGGCCATTTACTTATTGTAGTTAGTGATGTTAATAATATAGCACTTGATAAATTACCTAAATTAGGGGTAGTAGCCAATATTAAATTAAAACTAGATATGCCTAATGGTAAAATGAAAGTAACATTTAAAGGGATAAGACGTGTTGAAGTTTTAAATTATCATTTAGAAAATGGTATGTATGATGCAAATATTAAAGCGGTGGAATTTAATGATATTACATCTATAGAAGCATTAGCAAAAGGAAGAATTCTTAAGGAAAAGTTTATTGATTACCTAGATAATAAAAAGAGTCTAGGTAATAGTATTGTTTCTAAAGTTGATGATATAAATGATTTATCACTTTTAACTGATGTTATTGCTAGTTTCATGCCTCTTTCTATGGAAAGAAAAATGCTTTTTTTGCGTGAGGTAAATCCCTTAATTCGTTATGAAATGTTAATAGATGACTTAAATTATGAATTATCGCTTTTAGAATATGAGAATTCTCTTGATAATATTATTGAAAAAAATCTAGAAGAAGATGAAAAAAAGTTTATTTTAAAACAAAAATTAAAAGTTATTCAAGATGAACTTGGTATTGAAGAAAATAATGATGTTTTATCATTAAAGAAAAGAATTGATGACTTGGATTGTCCTATTGCAATACGAAATAAATTAAATGAAGAATTAGAGCATTATAAACTATGTAATAGTAATTCCCCAGAAATAGGAATATTAAGAAATTATATAGAGACTCTTCTTTCTCTTCCATGGAGTAATAGTACAAGAGAAAATAATGATATTGAAAGTATCCGTAAAATTCTTAATGAAAGCCATTTTGGTCTTGATGAAGTAAAAGAAAGAATTATTGAGTTTATGGCTACTAAAAAATATACTAAGAGTAAACATAATCCAATAATTTGTTTAGTAGGACCTCCGGGAATTGGTAAAACATCACTTGCACAAGCCATTAGTGTGGCTTTAAAAAGAAAATGTGTCAAAATATCCGTTGGTGGCATTAATGATGAAGCGGAAATAACAGGACATAGAAGAGCCTACGTTGGGGCTTTACCTGGTAAGATAATTTCAGGAATGATTAAAGCAGGTGTTAATAATCCGGTATTTATTATTGATGAAATAGATAAGATGACGAAAGATATTAAAGGAGATCCTGCAAGTAGTTTGTTAGAAATCCTTGATAAAGAACAAAATGAACGTTTTGTTGATCATTTTGTTGAAGAAGAATTTGATTTATCGAAAGTATTATTTATTTTAACAGCCAATTATATTGATAATATTCCTAGTGAATTAAAGGATCGTTTAGAAATAATAGAGTTATCTAGTTATACTATTTTAGAAAAAGTTCAAATAGTAAAAAATTATTTATTAAAAAAGATGCGTCTTGAATACCATTTAACGAAAGATGAAGTTAATTTATCGGAAGATAATATTATTTATATAATAAATAGTTATACGAAAGAAAGTGGTATCAGAGAACTAGAACGATTACTTCGTAAAATGTGTCGTAAATATATTTGTTATAAAATAGAATATAATCAGTCTTTAAAAATGAATAATGAAATTATAAGGTTTTTAGGTAAACCTAAATATACACATGAAGATAATTATACTAATGATATCGGTACAATTAATGTTTTATCATATCATCCTTTAGGAGGAGAATTATTAAAAGTAGAAAGTGCTTTATATCCAGGAAATGGTAATATAACATCAACGGGTTCACTTGGTGATGTTATTAAAGAATCAATTGAAGTATCACTCGCTTATTTAAAAAGTCATACTAAAGATTTTGATTTAGATTTTAAAGATTTTCAAAAAAATGATTTTTTTATTCACTTTACGATGGATGCTATAAAAAAAGATGGTCCTAGTGCAGGTGTTAGTATAACATCATCAATTATTAGTTTATTAAAAAAGAAAGTTGTTTCTAATAATATTTCTATGTCAGGAGAAATTAGCCTTTCTGGGAAAATTCTTAAAGTAGGTGGTTTAAAAGAAAAAATTATTCTTGCTTTAAAAAATGATATTGATATTATATATCTTCCTAAAGGAAATCAAAATGAAGTCATGGAATATGAAAGTATTTATAAAAATAAATTAAAAATAATTTT
>CADCJQ010000069.1 GCA_902801795.1 uncultured Erysipelotrichaceae bacterium | reverse complement strand
CCTGTATAAGTGTTCTTATATGTTAAATATATTATCATTGCGACTATAAACGCAATAACTAAAATCAAAAAAACTGTTTCTATTGGCATCTTTGCCTGCATTTCTTCTAATGCTTCTAATACTTTTTTCATTAATATTCATTCCTTCCCATTACATATTTACTTACTGATTGATTTCTTGAAACATATTTTGATAATATTTCCCCTATATATGGTTCTAAAAATCGATCAAATTTTACTTCTAAAACAACATCATTCGGATTTGTTAATTCTATATAATTGATATCATTAGTATAAAAACTATCAAAATCAAGACTTTTTTTAATATTACAATCAAAAGTTATTCTTGTTGTCGTCGTTGTTGTATAAGCATATCGATCATATTCAATAATTACTTTAGGTCGATATCCCGTTAAAAAATAAGTATACATTCTACTTGCTAAATCATTATTCATTTTTAATAAACAATCATAATCACCATTAATGATTTTTTTAGCATCACTTTTTTTAATCACTAACGATTCTTTTAACTGATGGATATCATATTTACCTTTAATCTCAAGTTTGGCATAATCGTTATCGATATCATATATACGGAGTCGCAATTTCTTTCTGACCATAACTCCTGCTTGTTTTTCATAATAATCTTCATCATCCACACTATCAAAATAAAGACTTCTTACAATATAACTTCCACCACGATCAAGTGTTAAAACATCATCTAATTTCTCTCTTAATTTAAGCATATCTCCATACGGTATTATATACTTATACTCATGACGAAATGTTTTTAATATTTCCATTATTCTCCCCACCTTTCAACACCTTTAGTAGTATTATCTTTCCCTGGTGTTGGCGTAAAGTAATATAACCATTTATCACTACTTCTTCCATAACTCATATTTCTTTCTAATTTAACAACATTTACTTCATCAATTACTTTTTCATTCGCTGATAAAATAATTTTTTTATCATCATCTGATAGTCTAAATGGTGCATATACTTCATTGTCTATTTTCTCACCACCAGTTAAATAAACTACTAAATAACTTTTACTTTTAATAACAACATTAGGAAAAATAAATTTATTTAAATTCTTTTCATCATCACTTAATGATAAACCTTCTAAATTCAAATCTTCATTTGTAGTATTATATAGTTCAACCCAATCATAATATCCTCCATTACTAGCGTAATTACTGCCTTTATTATGAGTTATATATTCATTAATAATTATTTTATATTTACTTAGGTCAAAAATATTAATCTTCTTAAAAATATTTTTTTCTTTCGGAGTTGGTTGTGTTATTACATAATCTCGATCAACATAACTATAAGAAATATTAGGTGTTAATTTAGGATAAGTTATTTTACTAATTGCATTACCACCTGGTTCTATTAAAACAAGTGTTTCTCCTTCACTGTTTAATTTAAAATTAGTATGGCATTCTCCCCCATTACAACGATTCTTTCCTGAAGCATATATTATTTTATATTCTCCACTTTTAATTGTCATATCAGGAAATATCCATTTTTTACTATTAGCGATATTATCAGTTAAACGATAATTTTTTAAATTAACATCATAACCATAACCATTATATATTTCAATATAGTCACTATATTCCCCCGAATCATCTTTTATAACTCCACTATTGCTCGCTACTATCTCACTAATATATAATCTTCCTGCTTTTAAGTACCCACTTCTTCCACCAAAGAAATATGCAAGCACTATCGCAATTATAAATAAAATTATTATACTTAACTTTTTCATCATAAACCTCCAAAATATTTATTATAATCACTGTCATTTAGTTTAAATCTACTTTTTAAATTACTAACAATAGAATTATATCTAGTATAAAAGCTCTTTTTTAAATTTTCAATACTATTTTTCCAATCATCCATACTTTTTGTAACATGCCTCCATTTATCTATTTGATAAGGCATTTCATTTTCAATTTCGCCCACTAATTTATCAATAATGGCATTCACTCGTTCTGGTTTAAAAGTTGTTTTAAGATATTTTCCTAAACTTGTTAAATACAAATCACGAAATTCGTTATTTTCGGCAAGTTTATTCATTATTGTTACCCAATCAATATTATTATTTATTTTCAAAAACAAAAAGTCACTTAATAAACGATTACTAAAATCACATAAATCCAAATCATATAACATCCATCGCCATTTACCATCGCTACTTTTGTAGATTTTAACATTATTATGAGGATAATCACCATTAGCATAATAACTTTCGACAATCCAATAATTAATTAAATTTTGTACATCTATTTGGCTTTTTAAATAATTATAAACACTATTATCTTGCATATTATGAGTATTTAAGTAATTTAAAAGATTATTAAATTCTTTATCACTACCAGTTTGAACAACTTTTTTTCTATTATTGCTCGCTTCAAAAACATTAATGAAATATTTAATTATATCAACTTGATTTTTATCAATACCATATTTATTTTCTAATAAATCTGCATTTAGTTTTTCCATTAAACTATATAATCCCCAATATTCACCATTTACATAAACAACTACTGGCCGATATGTTCTTATATCTAAATCCATATCATCTTTAATAATACTATTTAATATTCCTTCAGTAATATGAGCTCTTGTATTACCACTAGCTCTTAATAAAAGCGAAGAATAAGTATTATAATCATTATCAAAGAATGGATAAACTATTTTTGTTATTCCATATTTTTTTCTTAAATAAACACTCATACTTTTTTGTGATGCGTATGCTGTTCCCCA
>CADCJQ010000068.1 GCA_902801795.1 uncultured Erysipelotrichaceae bacterium | reverse complement strand
ACTTACTCGATTAAATACATAATTAAATGATAATACTCCTATTCCCATTATCACTGCTAATATGGCAAAAGTTGCTACAATTTCTATTATTGTAAATCCTTTTTTATTTTTCATATACATCTTTCCTTTTCAATCATGATATACTCTTTATATAATCTTTACATTATTAATAATATCATATTTTAAGTAAAACGAAAATAGTATTTAATTAAATTATAAAAAAATATTTCAGAAAAAAATTCTGAAATATTATTTAACAAACATTTTTACAGCATTTACCTTCTTTTATTTTTTTTTGAGTATACAATTGAAGCTATAAAAAAGATTATACTTATTCCAAAGAAAAAATAATATAATATATAGCCTTTTTCAATTGTAGTATTTGATACTTCATCTTTCATTATAATATGAAAGGTATATTTTTTGGTTTCACAATCATCTAATATCTCCACAATATAATCTTTAACTTTACCATCATAATGTTCAACTGTTGTTACACGATTTAAAACATTAGCTGGATATATTTCTACACTTGCATCATACTCATTATCATCAACATAGACATTATATTCATACTTGTCTTTTCTAAAATCAACATCTTTAATGACAATTTTTTCAAATTCTTTGTAACTATCGCCATTAATTCTTACAACATGTATTTTATAATTTAAACAAATGTTGTTATCATCAACTAAAGATATTATTAATTCATTATCGCCATATGACAAATCAATATCTTTGTATTCTACTCTAACACCTTCTGTATCAACCTCGGTTTCTACTTCAGTTTTTGTATTATTTTCATCCAATATTACTGCATATTCTAATTCCTCAGTTAACTTAACAGTTTTACCATTAATTTTTAAAAATGATAACCGAGCATCGGTTGCTAAACCTTTTGGCCTAATAATTGTTATTGTATATATATTTTTAATTTCTTCATTCTGACCAACAACGACTAATTTAACAATATTTTCGCCATAGTCCAAGGAAACATTTCTTGGACCATAGTAATCTTTATAAAATTTAGCTCTATTATCATTTAACTCTGCTTTAACTTTTATTTTATCTATAAGAGAATCATTTAATACAATTGTATATTTTTTTTCAACACTATTAAAATCAAAATCTATTTTTTGACTGCCACAATATAATTCAACATCTTTAATACTTAAATCAATATCATTATTTTGTAAATCCCCTAATGTAATATCATCATTCTTTAAAACTTTATTATGAATTATTAAATTATGTGAATAAAATGCAAATCCAATAACAACTATTATAATTAAAATAAATATTTTTTTCATATTCTTCCTTCTAAATTCTTTTCAAACAGATTATTTAACAGGTTTCACATGTAGTTTCATATTGCATACAATCTCCTTGTGTATATGGTGGACCATAGCTGCAACATGCACCTTCTCCCGGGCTAGGACATGTAGAACTTCCACAACCAGTAGGATGTAAACAAGTTAAATCGCAATGTTTTGTAGGTATTTGTTGATATTCACAACACTTGCCAGTTCTTTGACAATTATTGCCACTATTGTCTCCGCCTTGATTACCACCTTGATTGCCACTATCGTCTCCGCCTTGGTAACCACCTTGATTACCACTATCGTCTCCACCTTCTGAGCCGTTTGATCCAAAATTAATTGATGAACAATATGATGGTTTACAAGTATCAGAGCAACCTGTCCAAGTGGTAGAACAACTACATGAACCATCACTAGAGTGGTATGTTACTTTTCCAGATCCAGCACATTTACAATTACATGCAGGTGTATTAGTTTTTATTACCCAACTTACATTACATGCACTATTAAATTTATATCCATTTCCTGCTGTACATGTTTGAGTATATGTTCCCACATTTGTTGCGCTTTGGGTTCCACCTGCTGTACTTCCTGTTGGACATGTTATGCCACTATTTTGACTACTTCCATTATATGTCTTTTCTGCTGGACTACTTGGACAAGTCAATGTCATACGATTTACTGTTGCTGTATAAGTCTTACTTGTTGCAAGATAATTTGTTCCGGCATCTTGAGTTATCGTTATTGTTGCCGTTTTACCATCACCATTACTTGCTCCTGGAATAATCGTTACTGTTTTTCCGCTTATAGTGCATGTTGCTACTGCTGTATTACTACTTGACCATCTTATCGCTCCATCACTATTAGTAGTTACAGTTACTGTTCCATTTGTTCCATATGTCAATGTTCCGCTAGTTGCACTTAAACTCATTGTTGCATCTGCTTTATTCATTGTCCATGACTTATTTGCTGGCGCTGTATGATTAGCGTCTGGTGTACAACTTGCTGTATATTCACCGGCATTCGTTGCTTGATATGTTCCACTTACAGTTCCGCCTGAACATGAACATGCTACTTGATTACTTCCTGTATATGTCTTATCACTACAACTTAAAACCGCTGCTACTTTATTTATTGTTCCTGTACATGTCGAATTATTATGGTTTGCATCACCATTACATGTTATCGTATAAATTCCCGCATTCGTTTGCTTATTATTAGAATAACTTGCACATCCACTTCCTGGATTTACTAAGTCCTGACTACTTCCATTATAATTTAATGTTTTACATGTTACACTTGATGCTGCTTTATTAATTTTCCATGATATGCTTTTTACACTTATTGTATCATCACTCCATTTATAATTTCTCGTTGATGTTAATGTACATGTTTGAGTATAGGTTCCCGCATTTGTTGCACTTTGGGTTCCTCCTGCCGTACTTCCTCCTGGACATGTTATGCCACTATTTTGACTACTTCCATTATATGTTTTATCACTTGGACTTGCTGGTATTGTTAATGTCTGTGGATTTATTGTATATGCTTTCGTTGTTTCTTTT
>CADCJQ010000067.1 GCA_902801795.1 uncultured Erysipelotrichaceae bacterium | reverse complement strand
AGAAGTTAATATTGCAAGCGCTGGTGGCTATATTGATGTTTATGATAAGCCTAATGGAACAAGTGTTTTAAAAGTATATAATGGTAATTTCTTACCAATTGTTGGTAAAGAAAATAGTGGTAATAAAACATATTTAAAAGTTGAATATCAAGTAGTTGGTAAGTTATTATATGGTTATGTTGATGCAAGTATTGCTAATATTAGTTATACTTTAGATTATTTAAATAGTTTACCAGTAATTACAAAAAATGATGTAACAATTCTTTTAGGTGATAAATTTAATCCAATGGATGACGTATCTTGTAGTGATTTAGAAGATGGTGATTTAACTGGCAAAGTAAGAATAGTTGAAAATAATGTTGATGTTAGTAAGGAAGGGGTATATTCTGTTACTTATAAGGTTACGGATTCTTTTGGCGATAGTGTTACGAAAAAAATTAATGTTACTATCTTTAAGTTACAAGAAAGTGATGTATTTATGTACAATAGTTTAAAACATCTTGAAAATAATACTTTTGAATTCTCAGGATTTATGGGTATTAAAGGTATGCATAATAAAACGGTTCAGCAAGAAATGATTTTCATAAATCAAGAAACAAATAAGGAATATAAATATAATTTAAGTAAATGGTCAGATTATCCTTATGAAATGAGTAGTATTGATGATAAAGAAAATTATGATTATAGTGGCGCTTGGTTTAAAAATAATCTTGATTTAACGGATTTACCTAATGGTGATTATACTCTTTATGTAAGAGTAATTAATGGTGATAAAGAGTCTCGTACATTATTTACGAATATTGCTTATATGGATATGACAAGACGTGCGCATGGCAATAATAAAGACTTCTTAATAGATGTTGATTATTCAACCTTAAATAGTCCTTTATTGTTTAGTGTAAGAGATAATTTAATAAGTTTGGATATTCCTAAAACAATTGATCCAATGTATAACTTCTTTAATGATGTAGGAATTACAGGTGATAAATTAACTATTAAAGGAACTAGTCATAATGTTGGGGTAAGTTATGGTGCAAGTGACGTAGTTGAAAGAAAACTTGTTTTTGAAAATAAGAATACTTTTGAACGTATAGAATATGATTTAGGAAGTATTACAAATGGAGATTATCCCATTACGTTAGCGGTAAGTGATAATTGTGATAAGACAAGAGCATGGTACATGAATACCATTGATTTATCAACATTACCTTTAGGAAACTATGTTATATATATTAAAAATACTATTAATAAAGTAACATATTATGGGGAAGTAATTGATGTTGCTTATACCGATTTTAGTAAAATTAATAGTGATAAATATCAATTAATTCGTAATGATAAATTAAGATTACGTTTAGAGCTTGAAAAGAAATAATTGGATAAAGGAGATCTCATTTTAAAATATTATATTTAAAAAAAGAGTTCTCTTTTATTTTAATAGCTATTATGATAAAATTATAGAAAAGGAGTTCAAATGGGTAGTTTTTTTGATGGAATAATAAGAAGTATTGGGTCTTTCTATAATGATGGTAGTAATATTTTATGGTGGATTTATCGTATTCTTGCTATTTTAGGAATATATAAAACTTTTTATTTAATAATTGGAACTTTTTTTACAAGAATCTTTAAGGAAACGAATAATAAACATAAGTATGCCATTGTTATTGCTGCTCGTAATGAAGAGAAAGTTATTGGTAATTTATTAGATAGTATTAATAAACAAGATTATCCAAAAGAATTAATTACAACCTTTGTGGTATGTGATAATTGTACTGATAATACAAAAGAAGTAGCAAAAAGACATGGGGCGATATGTTATGAAAGATTTGATAATATTCATAAAACTAAAGGTTTTGCTTTGAAATATTTATTTGAGTGTATTGAACGAGATTATAAAATCAATAGTTTTGAAGGATATTTTGTTTTTGATGCGGATAATTTATTAGAATCTGATTATTTAACAAGAATGAATGAATCGTTTGATAGTGGTGAGAAAATTATTACATCATATCGTAATAGTAAAAATATCGATGAAAATTGGATTGCTTCATCATATGCAATTCATTGGCTTCGAAGTATTCGAACTGCTCACCGCGCAAGAAGTATTTTAAGGCTAGCTACTAATATTCAAGGAACAGGATTTCTTTTTGCTAATGAACTTGTTAAAGATGGATGGAAATATACATCATTAACAGAAGATCGTGCTTTTACAGCAGATGCTGTTAAAGAAGGTTATCGTATTTCTTATAATGATAAGGCTATGTTTTATGATGAACAACCAGTAAATTTAAAAATTGCCTTAAGACAACGTCTTCGTTGGTCTAAGGGCCATTTACAAGCGTTTGTTGAAACAGGACCAGGTTTATTTCTTAATATCTTTTTAGGTAAAATTGGAAGAAAGAATAAAACGAAGAAAGATACTAATTTTTTCTTAAAACTTATTGAATCAATAAGACATCGTTTTGCTTCTTTTGATGTTTTAATGTTGATGTTACCAAATAGTTTAATTTATTTTATTTTATGGTTTTTCTTTTCTTGTTTTTTATATAGTAATCATGCCTATATTGTAGGAATAAATGGTGTAAATGCTTTTCAAGGAGGAACTATTTTAGGAAGTGTGATGCGTTCTTTATTTAATATTAATTTTTATGTAGAGCCCGGAACTATTTCTCTTGTTTTAGGATTTGTTATAACTATTTGGCTTAGAATATTTTATTTAATAGGACGTTATATTGAAAATATGTGGATGGCAATATATATTTTCTTTGTTGAACATAAACGTCTTAAAAGAATTAAATTTCGAAAAAAGATTTTATATACTTTGACTTGGCCATTATTTGATATTATTGGTAAATATACGATGTATGTTGCTTTATTTAAAAAAGTTGAATGGAAACAGATACCTCATGAAAGTAAAATTACAATAGATGATTTAAAAGGAAGTGGTAATCATGCATAATCCTTATATAAGAGATTTATTTACTGAAGGATTAGGGGATTTATTCTTTATGAAGTATTATTGTTTTATAAAGAAAAAAATTACTAATACTGTTTTACAAAAAATATTAATAGGTATTCATATATTTGTTTATCTTCTTTTCTTATTAATCGTGGGTTTTATGTTATTTAAATTATCTTTTCCTTTATAAAAATGTCAAAAAAATGTTTAATATGTAATTATTGTAAAAAGAAATGTTACAATTTTTAAGGAGATGTGATTTTATGAAAATTAAAAAAATTATTATTAGTGCTTTATTACTAGCAGCGAGTATTGTTATTAATCGTTTTTTATCAATTAATACAAGTATTTTATCAATTGGGTTTACTTTTGTTCCTTTGATGTTATCAGGGATTATTTTAGGACCAAAGTATTCTATTTTAATTGCAACATTATCGGATCTTATAGGAGCTTTATTATTTCCTTTTGGTTCATATTTTGTAGG
>CADCJQ010000066.1:2024-5427 GCA_902801795.1 uncultured Erysipelotrichaceae bacterium | reverse complement strand
TGTTTTTCAAGATATCTTTTCTGATTTGAATAAGCGATTATTGACTCTTTTATTATCACAATTATTAAGAATACCTTATAATGAAGTAAATGGAAAGTACAAAGTGAAAAATATAAGACTTGCTAGAACATCTTTAAAGGAAAAACAAAAGTATTGTGATTATATCATCAGGATGGATAATAATTACTATATCATTGAATTAAATAATCATTATCGTGGTGTTTTTACCAGAAATAGTACATATGCCTTTAGTGTTATAAATGAAGCTTACGGAACTGATGAAAAAAAATATTATAATGAAAATATTAAGACAACCTTATTTAATCTTAATTGGCATGAATATTATTTATTAAAAATGGTGAACATAAATCTTGACTATTATGTGGACAAGAATTATAATGAAGTTGATGAATATGAAAAGTTATTTAAACTGTTTACTATTAAGAGTATAAAAGAGCTTAAAGAATTAACAAAAGATGATATTCATTTGCATGAATATACTGAAGTAATGGAATCTTTGATGAGAAAGAAAGGATATAAAGAAATGGTATTAAGTGATTTAATGGAAGAAAGACTAAGGCAAGATGAGATTAGAACTTGTATGAATATGGCATATAATGATGGTGAAAAACTAGGTTTTAAAAAGTCACAACATGAAACCGTTATTAACATGGTAAAAGATAATATACCATTAAAAACAATTGCAAGGTATGTTAATCTTACTTTAGACGAAGTTAAAAAAATCATTAAGGAAATGAAGAATAATAGTGTTTCTACTAATTAGAAAGGCTATTTCTTCTTTTTTTCAATATAGATTTTTGTTAGCAATTATGATAAAATATATGCAGTAGGTGATATTATGAAAAAAACGGTAGCAATTGTGGGACGTCCTAACGTTGGGAAAAGCACTTTATTTAATAAAATTGTAGGAAAGAAAATATCTATAATTGAAGATAACCCTGGTGTTACAAGAGATCGAATATATAGTGAAGTAACTTATGGAAAATATAAATTTAATTTAATTGATACTGGTGGTATTGATGTTTCGAAAGAAGTATTTAATGATGAAATAAAAGTACAGGTAGAAATTGCTATTGATGAAAGTGATGTTATTATCTTTTTAGTAGATGGAACGGAAGGTATTAATGCTAATGATTATGAAGTTCGTGATATGTTAAGGAAAACAAATAAAAAAATAATTGTGGCCATTAATAAAACAGATAATAATAAAAGTTTAGATCATAAATATGATTTTTATGAATTAGGATTTGATAATTACATTGAAATTAGTGGTGAACATAATCGTGGAATTAATGATTTATTAGATATGGTTACAAGTGATTTTCCTGAATACGAAGAGGAAGAACAAGATAAAAGAATTAAATTTTCGATTATTGGAAGGCCTAATGTTGGGAAGAGTAGTTTAGTAAATGCTTTATTAGGAGAAGAACGTGTTATTGTATCTAATGTTGCGGGAACGACACGTGATTCGACAGATAGTATCTTAAAATATAATAATGAAGAATATGTTGTTATTGATACTGCTGGTATTCGAAAACGTGGTAAAATATATGAAAATGTTGAAAAATATAGTCTTTTACGAAGTATGCGAGCTATTGAACGTAGTGATATTTGTATCTTAGTAATTGATTCGGTAAGTGGAATCATTGAACATGATAAGCATATTATAGGAATGGCTTTAGAATCAGGCAAAGGATTAATTATTGTTGTTAATAAATGGGATGTACCTAATGAATTAAGTATGGCTGAATATGAAAAATTAATACGTAGTGAATTTCAGTTTTTAAGTTATGTACCAATTGTATTTTTATCTGCTAAAGAAAGAAAAAGAGTTCATTTATTAATGCCTGAAGTTATTAAGGTAGCAGAATCAATAAAAAAAGAAGTTAAAACAAGTGTTTTAAATGATGTTATAAATGATGCTTATCTTTTAAAACTTCCGCCATCATATAAAGGAAAAAGACTTAAAATATATTTTGTAAATCAAGAAGGTATTTGTCCTCCTAAATTTACTTTTCATGTTAATGATAAAGGTTTAGTACATTTTTCATATTATCGTTATCTTGAAAATAAAATTAGAGAAAATTTTGATTTTTATGGAACACCAATAATTCTTAAATTTAAAAATAGAGGAGAAAAAGATGATAATTAAAAATAATTATAATGATAAAGATGTTAATCCTTTAAATAACTATAATGGAATTGGTAAAGGAAGTAATTCTCTAGATAAAAAATTTGAAATGGAAAGAGAGGGATTTATTCCTGAAAATTTAGAGAATGGTGTTATTCAAGACAACATTAATAGTGATCATGAATATGAAGAAGATGATAGTAAAGAAGATAAATGGAGTTTCTTTAGATAATTATTAGCATATATTATCCTAGGAGGATAATTTGAACGATAGTTTGTTTAAAAGAGTAGAAAATAAAACTAATATTAGTAAAGAAACAATATTAGGATTGGCATCAAAACTTTCGAATGGAAATATGAAAAATAAAGATACTTTAATGGAAGTTATTGATGAATTATCAAATTTAACAGGAAGAACTGTTAGTGATGAGAAAAAAGAAAAAATTGTTAATGCTATAGTTAATGATAAAGTACCAAATAATATTGATAAAAATTTTTAAAAGAGAGAAATCTCTTTTTTTTAATCTTTTTTTTAAATTGTGTCAAGAAGATGAATAAAGTGATTGACAGAATGCAAAATAAATTTTAAAATAAGATTAGTGATTGTGATTTGAAAAACAATCTAACCATGGTATTATGGGGATTGCTATTAAGTTAGAAAAATACTAGAAGGAGAGAATAAATGGACAAAGTGACACTTTCCATTATCTTCGCTCTTGTAGGAATAATTGTTGGTATCAGTATAATGTTACTTATTAATTATTTTAAAGGCAATAATGCTAAAAATAAAGCAGATTCACTTATTGAAAAAGCCAAAAAAGAGGCTGAAAAAAATAAACGTGATTCTATTTTAGAAGCCAAAGAAGAAATTCATCGTTTAAAGATGGATGCGGATAAGGAGATTAAAGAACGTAAGCAAGAAATTAAAGATGCAGAAAATAGACTATCACAACGTGAAGATAATATTGATAAACGTGATTTATTATTTCAAAAACGTGAAGAATCTTTAGATGAACGTGAGGCTAAAATAATAGAAAAACAAGCTGTGGTAAATGAAGAGCGAGCTAAAGTGGAAGAAATACGTCAAGAACAAATTAAAGTTCTAAATGAAATTTCTGGGATAAGTAAAGAAGAAGCTCAGAAGAAAGTTATGGAAAAAGTCAAAGAAACAATGACTAAAGAAATAACAAACTATATTAAAGATCGTGAAGCAGAGGCAAAACTTGAATGCGATAAGAAAGCAAGAGAATT
>CADCJQ010000066.1:0-1868 GCA_902801795.1 uncultured Erysipelotrichaceae bacterium | reverse complement strand
AGAATAATAGGACGTGAAGGTCGTAATATTCGTACTATTGAGGCTATTACTGGTGTTGATTTAATAATTGATGATACTCCAGAAGCGGTTGTTTTATCAAGTTTTGATCCATTAAGACGTGAGATTGCAAGAGTAACTCTTGAAACCTTAATTAAAGATGGAAGAATTCATCCAACAAGAATTGAAGAGTTGTATGATAAGACTGCTAAGGAAATGAATCAAAAAATTATAGAATATGGAAATAATGCATTATTTGAACTTGGTATTAACAAAATGGATCCTGAATTGATTGAAATAATTGGTAAACTTCATTTTAGAACCAGTTATGGTCAAAATGCCTTAATGCATTCTATTGAAGTTGCTAATTTATCAGGTATTATAGCGGGAGAACTTGGTGAAAATGTAATGCTTGCTAAACGTGCTGGTTTATTACATGATATTGGTAAAGCTATTGATCATGAAGTTGAAGGAAGTCATGTAGAAATTGGTGTTGATTTAGCGAAAAAATATCATGAAAATAATGTTGTTATTAATGCAATTGCTTCACATCATGGTGATGTTGAACCAACAAGTGTTATTAGTGTTATTGTAGCGATTGCGGATGCACTTTCTGCATCACGTCCAGGGGCACGTAATGATTCCCTTGAAAACTATATTAAAAGACTTGAACAACTTGAAAAGATTGCAACAGATATTCCTGGTGTTGATAAGACTTTTGCAGTTCAAGCAGGACGTGAATTACGTGTTATTGTAAAACCAGAAGAAATTGATGATTTAGAAAGCTATAAAGTTGCACGAGATATTAAAGAGAAAATTGAAAAAGAAATGCAATATCCTGGAACAATTAAGATAACCGTTATTCGTGAAACAAGAGCACAAGAAGAAGCCAAATAGGCTTCTTTTTTTCTTTAACACGTTATTGTAACGTAAATATTTGTCAAGTTAATAAAAATATGTTATAATTAACATAGTTTTTGAGGTAACTGTATTGTTAGGAGAGGACATAAAATGAAATTAATGAATGTAAAAGGTACTTTTGATTTTTTACCAAATGACATGGTTATAAGAAACAGAATAATTGATGTTTTAAAAAATAATTTTCAAAAGTATGGATATTTACCTATTGAAACACCGATGCTTAATTATTTTGATTTATTAAGTTATAAATATCATGATGATGCGGAAATATTAAATGAAATTTATAAATTAACAGATCAAGGGGAAAGAAATTTAGGATTAAGATATGATTTAACAGTACCATTTTGTAAAGTTGTTGGACTGAATAAAAGTCTTACTTTACCATTTCGAAGATATGAAATTGGTAAAGTCTTTCGTAATGGACCGGTAAAACTTGGAAGAACAAGAGAATTTTATCAATGTGATGTTGATGTTGTTGGAATTGATAATCGTTTTGTTGAGGCAGAACAAATATTAATGGCCATTAATACATATAAAGATTTAGGAATTGATATTATTGTCAAATATAATAATCGTAAATTAATGAGTGGTTTAATTGTTTTAGCAGGTATTGAAAATGATAAAGTAGACTCGGTAATTGGTATCATTGATAAAAAAGAAAAAGTAAGTCATGAAGAATTAGTTAAAATGCTAGAAGATATTGACATAAGTAATGATTCTATTAAGAAATTATTAGATTTATTTAATAAAGATTTGCATGATTATCAAGAATTAGTTGATAAGAATGAATTAATTAAAGAAGGATATCAAGAGTTACAAGAAATTAATTTGTATTTAGAAGAATTAGGGATAAAAGATAGATGTCAATTTACTGCGACACTTGCCAGAGGATTATCGATTTATACAGGTATTGTATTTGAATTCTATGATCAAGAAATGCGACTTAATTG
>CADCJQ010000065.1 GCA_902801795.1 uncultured Erysipelotrichaceae bacterium | reverse complement strand
AGATTTTTTTCTAACACATAATTATAATGATAATATGTTTAATAGTGATGGTTCCATTAACACTAAATATAATAGTAATAAAAAAACGGGTGTAATCGCACAAATATTTGAAGAGCATTTGGATAAATTCTATATTGAAAATAAAATAATGGTTAATACATATAGAACTAATGCACCGTTCGAAATTCAAAAAGTTATTGATTGTCACAACAAAGATTTAGGCTGTAATGCTTATGAATGTCCAAATTGTCATGATGTTATCTTTGTTGGTAATACTTGTAAATCTAGACTTTGTACTTCTTGTGGTTATAAATATAAAAATGCTAGAGTTGAAAGCATTCTTCAGCATGCTATAAATTGTAGACATAGACAAATTGTTTTCACTATTCCTAAAGAAATGAGATTTTATTTCTTTAATTTTGAATACATGGACTTACTATTTCAGGCAGTTAATATTGTTTTAGATTCTATTCTTCATGTTAAATTTAGAAAGAATAGAAATGGTATTCTTAAACCTTATACCACCAATAAGTTTTCTAAATTAGTTTTTTACTCTTTTCTTCATACTTTTGGCAGAGATATGAAATGGAATCCTCATATTCATGTCCTTATTGCCGAAAAAACTTTTAATGAGATTACTGGTAAATCTAAAGACATTAATTATTTTAATTATGATGCTTTGTCACGTAGATTTCAAAAAGTTTTACTTGATTTAATGAAAGACATTATTCCATACAAAATTAGAAAGCAAATATATAATAATCAATGTTTATGCTGAACCTAAAAAATTTCCATCACTTAAAGATGGCGTAAAATATGTTTCTCGTTATTGTGGTAGACCATGTATTAGTGAAAATAGAATTATTTCTTACGATGGTAATAATGTTACCTTTTGGTACAATGCTCATGAGGATGAGGCTTATCACGAAGTAACTGTTACTGCACATGAATTTATTAAACTTATTTTAAGGCACATTATGCCTCGAGAGTTTAAAACTATACGTTCTTACGGTTTTTATAGAAAAAAACTTCCATTTCATGATAAGATAAATATGTTAATAAAAAAAGAAATTAGAAAATTTAGAAATGAACTTTTAAAACATAAATTATCTATTATTAAATCTTTTAATCATAGTCCTTATGATTGTCCTAAATGTTCTACTAAAATGAACTTTCTTTGTTTTATTACTTGAAGGAGTTTTTTTTTCCACTTTGACAACTAAAGAGTTACCTTAGTGGAAAAACAGCCCCTTGCATCTCTTTAAAATGTAAATATAAAATCGAGTTGCCTATTGAGGCTGTTTTAGAATTTGAAGAAGATGATGAATGGAATGGTTTACCTATTGAAACTCCACCTTACACTATTTGCGCAAAATGTGAATATGATAAATGTGTTCCCATAGATTATAAATCAAAAAGAGGATACCATCATATTTATAAAGAAAAATAAAATAATGATTTATATTATTGCAAAAACGAGATTGGCATCTCGTATTTTTGTTATACAGCGTTTTTTCAACTTTTTGGATGACTTTCCTATTATATAAAAGATACTATTAAAGTAACAACTAAAATATTAAAAAAAGCACCATAATAGATGCTATGATACTATAGAATTCCTCTATAACTATCTAGTATATTATATGATGTTTTTTTCTTTTTATACTTTTATTTACCTAAATATTAAATGGATTAAAAGAAACTTCTATTTTAATTTTATTATTACCCTTATAATGATCAATTAATTCTTTTAAAACACTTTTTAAATCATTTTCTTGTTTATATTTTAAAAATATATTAAAGCGACAAATATTATTAATTTTAAATGGTACTGCGGTTGTTGGTCCAATAATAATTTTATCAGGAAGTCTTCCTTCTAAAATATTTTTTATTTTATTAACTTCTTTACTTAAGACATCATAATCTTTAGATTTAATAATGACTTGAGAAAGATAAAAGAATGGTGGATACTTTCCCAATAAACGATTTTTCATTTCTTCTTCATAGAATTTTAAATAATTATTTGTACTAGCATAAGTAATGGCATAATGATCAGGATTAAACGTTTGAATAATAACTTCGCCTTGCTTATTACTTCTACCACTTCTTCCTGATACTTGACTTAATAATTCATAAGTATTTTCATTACTTTTATATGATGGAATAAAAAGTGATGTATCGGCATTTAAAACACCAACTAAAGTAACTTTAGGGAAATCAAGTCCTTTTGCAATCATTTGAGTACCCAATAAAATATCATATTCATGATTGGCAAAAGAAGTAATTATTTTTTCATGGCTACCTTTTCTTGATGTAGTATCCAAATCCATTCGAATAACACGTGCACTTGGAAAAAGCCTTTTTATTTCTTCTTCAATTTTTTCTGTTCCGGTACCTAATTCTCGTATACTTTTTTCATGGCAACTAGGACAAACATCTATTTTTTTAGTAGCATAACCACAGTAATGACAACGCATTAATTCTTTTGTTTTATGATAAGTTAAACTAATATCGCAATTAGGACATTTCATAATATAACCACATTCTTTACACATAACCGTACTAGAATAACCCCTTCTATTTTGTAAAAGAATAATTTGTTCTCCAAGACTAATCTTCTCTTCTATTTTATTTTTTAATGTCTTTGAGAAAACCGTATCTAATACTTTTTCTTCATGAGCCATATCACATATGGTTATTTTAGGCATAATAGCCTTACCAGCACGTTTAGTTAACAAAAGTAGTTTATATAATCCTTTACTGCTTCTAGCATACATATCAAGGGTTGGTGTAGCACTACCAAGGATTAAAGGACATGAATGATATTTACATCTTTCTTGAGCGACTTTTATTGCATCATATCTTGGCATCACATCTTGTTTAAAACTATCCGTATGCGCTTCATCAATAATAATAATTCCAATGTTAGAAAGAGGCGCAAAAACACTACTACGCGCTCCAATTACAAGATCAACTTCTCCTCTTTTAATCTTCCTGTATTCATCATATCTTTCACCATCTGAAAGTCCCGAATGCAATACCGCAATTTTTGAAAACCTTGATTTCATTCTTGAAAGTATCTGATTTGTTAAAGTAAACCACTTTTTATTACTTTCTCCATGATTTCCATATAAACTTCCGTTTTACCACTACCAGTAACACCAAATAATAAATAATTAATATTAGTATTTAAATTGCTAATTACCTCTTCATAAACTTTCTTTTGATCATCATTTAACTCATGTCTAGGATACTCTTTGACATCACTAGAATTTAGACGATACTCTTCTACTTCATTAATTTTTAATACTCCTTTTTTTAATAAAGTATCTACAGAAGAACTAATCTTTTTAAGTTCACTATATAAGCATTTACCTTTTTCATTTATTTTATCAATAATTAACTTCTGTTTATCATTTAATTCAATATCTAAGTTATCAATTTCAACCATCTTTAAATATTTAATATTAACTTTACTACCATTTTTAGCCTTTAAGGCTTTTGGTAACATTACTTGATAAGAACTAATTAATGTTGATAAAGTATCATTACTTATCCATTTACCAAGACTTAATAATTCATCATTTAAAATAACTTCACTATCAACAACATCAATAATATCTTTAACATCATCAATGTCATCTAGTTCATCCATTATTTCTAAGACAAATCCTTCTAATTCTTGATTATTAAAAGGAACTAAAACCCGAATACCAATTTTAATTCTATCTTTTAAAATATCACTAACATGATAAGTAAAAGTCTTATCAATATTAAAAGCCGATAATTCTACTAATACTTTGATGTACATAATGCCTCCCTTATATAGAAAAAAACACGTTAAACGTGTTTATAATCTT
>CADCJQ010000064.1 GCA_902801795.1 uncultured Erysipelotrichaceae bacterium | reverse complement strand
TTATCTCACCTCCGTATTCTCTAGGATGATATCAATGATATACTTCCTATATTTTCATTTTACCAATTATTTTAGAAAACATCAATACAGTTGACAAAATTACATATTTTTACTTTAACAAATCAATTTCTAAAATATCATTAATCATAATCTTTTTATTATCAATCATAATAATATTTTGATTATATAAATCTATTCTTCGAACTTTATTTTCTTCCTGTAGATAGATACCACCTTGTTTTAATTTATCTTTTTGAAAATAAGTTATTAAGACATGAGGTTTATTTTGTATATTTTTTTCAATTAATAATAGTTTTTCGTTAATAAAATTTTTTTCATCATCACTAAGTTCTATTTTTCGATCAACAAATCTTCCTGTTTCCATAATTTCTTCTTTATAACCGGTTAATGCCGCAAAAGGAGCGAACTGTGAAGAACGATTTTCCATACTCATTCTAGAATGACTCTTGGGTTCCCAATGTGGTAAATTAATAATATCATCATATTTATTCATGCACGATGACCTCCAATTTCCCCATTTCTTTCAATGGTTTTCGCACCTTTCATCAAGTTCATTCCTTTCAAAATAGCATTTTTACCATATTTTTTCTTTATTTCTAAAATAGCTTTTTGAACATCATTTTCCTTATTTTCATTAATTTTATCTTCTTCTTTTTGCTTTTCTTTTAAAGAATTATCCGAAAACAAATCAAATTGTTCATATACTTTTACTTCATCTTTTTTACTGTAATCTTTTAAATTACAAGCTGCGATACTCATTCTTCTTGTTAATAATTTAGGATTAATAATTCTGTCATACAATTCCATCGTTTTTTCAATAATTACTTTCGAAGAAGAAGTAAAATGATCAATATTAATAGTTCCATGGTCATGCTTAGGTATATTTCTTCCATAACGATCTTTTACTATTCTTCCTTGATAATTACTATCAACATTACTTGTATCATAACCAATAGTTAAAACAAGTTGGTTAGTAACATAATGATGTTCTACTAAGTCAAGAGATAATAAGTCAGCCATTTCAGCAATAATAAGTTTCGTTTTTTGATAATCATAAGGTTCACTTAATACTTGACCACGAGAAAGAGAGGATGAACTAGGTCGATATTTTTTTACATCACTTATGGTACATGGTTCATAACCCCATGCATGGTCAATTAAAAGTTCTGCATTAACACCAAATAAATCATATAATTTATTTTCATTATTAAGAGATAATTTACATATACCACCCATCGTATATATTTTATTTTCAATAAGTTTTGCAGATATCCCCGGACCTACCCTCCAAAAATCCGTTAATGGTGTATGATTCCATAATTCTTTCCGATATTTTTCTTCATTTAAAGAATAAATTCTAACATCATATTCATTAGGAGGTGCATGTTTTGCCATAATATCCATCGCAATTTTAGCAAGATACATATTAGTACCAATCCCCGCTGTTGCCGTTATTCCCGTTTCTTTTATAACATCAAGAATCATTTTAGTTACTAATTCCTCAGGAGTCATTTTACGGTATTTTAAATAATTTGTTAAATCACAAAATACTTCATCAATAGAATATGCAAAAATATCTGATACATCTAAATACTTAAGATAGATATTATAGATTTTTGTACTATATTTCATATATAATCCCATTCTTGGTCTTGCTGTAATATAATCTAGTTTAACATAAGGATTCATTAAAACATCATTATTGTTAAAAGACTTACTAGTAAAATCCGTTTTAATATTCTTTTTCCGTTCATTATTAACTTCCTTAACCCTTTCTATTACTTCATATAACCTTGATCTTCCTTTTAAACCATAACTTTTTAAAGAAGGACTAACCGCTAAACAAATCGTTTTCTCAGTTCTTTCACTATCAGCTACAACTAAATTAGTTGTTAAAGGATTAAGTTTTCTTTCAACACATTCAACTGATGCATAAAAACTTTTTAAATCAATGCAAGCATATACTTTTTCCATCATTATCCTCCATAAAAATATTATACACGAAAAAGAAAAGAATTATTGATAATCATCACTAATTCCTTTAGATAACATTACTTTTTCCATATCATTAACTCTTTTAAATAAATTACTAAAGAACGTTATAACAAATATATCTGGTCTTTTTAAAATATTTTTTAATGATAACGGAAAGTTTTTTGTTATTAAACTTTTTCTTATTTCACTTATTTCTTTTATCATAATTGGTATAAAAGATAAGGCAATTACTAATATTAAAGTAATACTCTTACTATGAGTTAATTTACCAATAATATAAGATAAATTATAAATACCAATTTTTTCCATAATAAGATTAACCATAATAAACATAATAACTAGTCTTATAGTTACAATAAAAGCATCACCTAAATTTCCTAATAAATAATTTAAACTAAAATTAATTATTAATAAGATAAGAAAACTTTTATATATTGGCAAACGTACTTTAAATAATAAGCAAAGTAAAATACTAATAATTAATATTATTCCTAATATATAATAATTATTAATAAAGAAAATAATTATTGAAAAACATAATAAGAAAAGAAACAATAAACTATTGATGAACATATTTTAAAAGTTCCTTATCTTGAAAATTCTTAAATTTATCATAACCAATTTTATTAATTAATTTAAACTTAAATGGAATATAAAAATCTTTTAATAAATTTAAATTCTCAAATATTTCTTTCCTCTTATAAATTCCTTCAACAGTATGTTCTTCATTTAAAATAACAATATTATCTGCATAGATAAGTTCATCAATAATATTAGTTGTCATGACAATTCCTATATTTTCTTTTTTTAATTTTAAAATTAATTTATAGATATCTTGTTTACCATTATAATCAATCATACTTGTTACTTCATCAAGCAATAAATAATCTTTCTTAGAGGCTAATACGGAAGCAAGGGCTACACGTTGTCTTTCCCCCATAGATAGATTATATGGATTACTTTCTTTATACTTAAGCATTCTGGTTATTTTTAAAGCATTATTTACCTTTTCTTCAATATTGTCTTCTTCTAAGTTTTCTAAAGTAAATTTAATATCATCAATTACTTTATTAAAAATAATTTGGGTATTAGGGTTTTGAAAAACAATCCCAACTTTTTTACGAAATTCTGTATTTTTCATTTTTTTAATATCATTATCATCTAAAGTAATCAAGCCATCATATTTACATAAATTAGCCAAACATGATAAAAGAGTTGATTTACCACTCCCATTGCTTCCAACAATCATGGTAATTTCACCCCTTTTAAATGATAAATTAATCTTTTCTAATCCAATATTACCTTCTTTATAAGAATAATTTAAATTCTCTATTTTAATCATGTAAATCCTCAATTTGTTTTTGTAATAATTTACATAAACTACCTATGGTAATAAACATCAC
>CADCJQ010000063.1 GCA_902801795.1 uncultured Erysipelotrichaceae bacterium | reverse complement strand
ATTGTTAATATTGAAATGAATAGATTTAATAGGAATTATATTAAACCTAGAAATACATCTTTTATATGTGATTGTTATAGTAATAATGTACTTACAAATGGAAAATACACCGAAGATAAAGATGTAATACAAATTAATTTTAGCTATGGAATTAAAGGTAATATACCTATTAAAAAATATATGATACTAAATACTAATAGAAATGATCAAAAACCTAGAGTAAAAAATTTTAAAATATATGAAGTTAATATGGACTATATAATGAAATATTGGTATAATAGAAATAAACAAGATGTAAATTTAAAAATTATTGAATACAGATATTTTATAATGTTAAGTTTAAATTTAAATGAACTAGAAGAGTTATATGAAATAACTAAAGATGAAAGGATACGTGATTTTATGAAAGAATTAGAGGGTGTCAATACATTACCAGAGTTTAGACAATTTATCACTGAAGAACAAGATAAAGAATTTATACTTAATACTGTTAGGTATGAGGGTGAAAAAATCGGTGAAGCTCGTGGTCAAAGAATCGGCGAAACTCGTGGTGAGAAAAAAGGTATTTTAAAATCAAAATTAGAAACAGCTAGAAATATGTTAAAAGAAAAATTTAGTATAGAAACAATATCTAGACTTACAGGTTTATCAATTAATCAAATAAAGAATATTTCCCTATAAGAACCTAAAAAGAGAATGCACTTAAAAACATTCTCTTTTATGATACTTTAAAATCAAACTTACTCTTTTTATCTAAGAAATAAATACCAATAGTTCCACTAGCAATTATAAATAGTAGTATAAATATATAATAATCACCTAAGAAATCAAAAAATCCATACTTGTGAACATCTTGTTCAGGTTCGGGTTCAACAATTTCTTCTTTTTCATTTTTTTTAACAACGTTAACAAATTGATCATAATTATACATACTAGTATTAACCCATTTAGAACATAAAGTATTGCTATTATTAACACACACAGTATCATTATAATACTTATTATAATATGGTAAATTAATGTAAAAAGTAAAAACTCTATAATTACTGCACTCACCTGTTACTGGATAAACAGCAAAATTAACCATACTGCCAGGCGTCAATCCATTAACAATAACATCTCCAAAATTAGAATTAGATAAATATTCTTTATTATTAGTTTTATCAACGATTTTTAATTCACTAGAAACATTATAAAAATCGCAGCTAAACTTTTATATCTAGATAAATCAGAAGAACTACAAGCCGCTTTAACACTAATTGGAATAATAAGCAAACACAATAAGAACTTTAATTTATTCACTTATATCACCTCTTAAAATGTAACTATATTTCTTATCTCTAAAATTAAAATTAAGTTTAATAGAAGATGCATTCATAATTTCTTTATCTACTTCAATATAATAAACATTAGATAAGTCAGATTTAGTAGAAATAACAGAATTAAAATCACCATATTCAACATATGAATTTCCGTCAATAACATACTCTATACTTCCAAACTGACTTATAAAACTATATAAATTCTTATTAGAATCATCAGAAATTAATGAACCATCAATTCTAAGTAATACTTTCTCCCTATCACGAATAACACTAGGACGAATTATCTCCCTAAGATCATAACATTCGTTTGAAGAAATACAAGAATTATATGTAACAGTAAAATCTTTACTAATATCATAAGAATTTATCATAATTTTATTATTATCAATTAAAATTTCATCACCTAAAGAATAATTTGAATTATTAACATCTACTCCAATATAATTAATAGGCTCAAGCTTAACATCAATAGAATTAACTACAGTCTTTCCTCTCTTAGAAACTATATTATCTATACACCTAAATACAATATTTGAATTAATACTATCCTTAGGAACCTTATAAACAAGTAAAAAATCCCTAAATTCAGAACTAAGTTCTTGATTACTATAAGCAATACCCAAATCACGAACAGTTGAATCATAACCACTAATAGGATAATACTGCATACCATTAGTAACTAAAGCAAATTTAGAAGAAGGTAAAATACCTGCACCATTAATAGATAAATCAACAACAACCAACACATCATCATTTAATATTACATTACCCATAAAATCACTATTCAATATTGCACTTTTCTTAACACCAACATTATATATGCCAACATTAAAAAACTGGTTTTCACCGTATACCTTATTATACTTATTAATACTAAAATAAATAAAGAAAAATAAAATACCAACAAACAATAAAGAAATAATATTTATAAGAAAACGATTCTCTCGATAATAATACTTTGCACTTCTTATATTTTTTTTAATATTTCTAATTAAAACATTTCCCTCAAATTCAACAGCAACCTCAATTTCTTCACTATCCTCAGGAGAAATATCAAGGCCTTGTAAATCACGAACAAAATCAAACTTTTTAATATCAAATCCAGTAGAACGAATTAAATAAAAAATTACACTAACAGTTTGAAATAATCGAGCTAAATTAAGAAAATCTCTAATAGCTAAAGTAGTTTTTGCAGCAACTAACATACTTTGCATATCACTAATAACCTGATTAGAAGAAATAAAAACAATCATAACTCCCATATATAAAAATATATTCATAACATAATACATATATGGCTTAATTTTACGAGCTAATATATATATAATCAAAAGATTAACAAGAATTATTATAGCAATTAATAAATAAACCCACCACACAAACAATGGAGAAACTAAATCCTTACCAATAACATTAGGAGAATCTTTACAAAATTCCTTCATAAAATTATATACCAAAGAAGTTCTGTATAATAACACAGAAGATAAACCAAAAATAATCAAATGAAACAATTTAAAAAATCTAATAAAAAATGCATATGGCTTCTTTAATATCATAATAACCCTTCCTATTCTATTAAAATTATATCATGAAAAAAAAAAATATACAAACAAAAAAAGAGATAACACATAGAGTTATCACTTTATTTATTTCATGAAACAAATAAAATCTTATACATAATATAAATTATTATTTAATATCTGCACAACTTTTATATCCTGCTTCATCAAATGAAATACCAGATGCTGCAACACAAGCATTATTTTTCCAAATTCCAGATGCATCTGTACAACAAGATTTCTTTTTTATGTTTGTCATCAATCTTGGAACTAATAAAAGTCCTACTGCAGCTACAACACCAATTAATACTATTGTTATTACTGTCATATTTGCTTCTCCTGCTGCTTCTTTCACAATATCACCACCTATCCTTATATAAATAGTTTACCATTTATAAAACAAATTGTAAATAGTTATATAACTAATCAGCCATACATGCACTAAAACGTTCACCAGTTTTAAATTTATCATTATTAATATTTTGATAAGCATTAGGCTTACCACTTGCATCAGTTCCCCATACGCAGTACACACCACTCATATAACCGCCACCATCTGTACAACATGCTTTTGCTTTAATATTTTTCATTAATCTTGGAACCAATAGAAGTCCTACTGCTGCTACAACACCAATTAATACTATTGTTATTACTGTCATATTTGCTTCTCCTGCTGCTTCTTTCACAATATCACCTCCATACGCTATCATAATTTAATTATACAGTATTTTTTTTACTTAGTAAAGTTTTGTACAAAATATAATTAAACAAAAAACAATAAACTAAATCATATTAAATATTGAGATAATGAAAAATTAATCATTACAATCAACCGCACACATCCATTCATTCGGATGCTTAGAATTTGCTGCACATTTACCCATTGTACAATATGAATGATGTTTAGGGTGATCAAAATTAAAACGACATTTATTACCATCAATTGTTCCACCATACTCAGTACAAGCAGAACGTTTTTGTACACCATCCATTAATCTAGGTATAAGAATTAAACCTACTGCTGCAACAACACCAATTAAAACAATTGTTATTACAGTCATATTTGCTTCTCCTGCTGCTTCTTTCACTTTATCACCACCATTCTTGAACTATTCAATTAATTAAATATTATTCTGCAAAACAAGCACTAAAATATGGAGATTTACTAAAACTATTCAGCCATACACGCACTAAAAGTAGGCGATTTTTTCATAGTTTCACTTCCCAATGTCATTCTATGATTAGAATCTGCACAAGCTGCACCATATGCGGGATCACAACAACTTCTACCACTAACAAAAAATCCAGCATCTGTACAACATGCTTTTGATTTAACATTTTTCATTAATCTTGGAACTAATAAAAGTCCTACTGCTGCTACAACACCAATTAATACTATTGTTATTACTGTCATATTGGCTTCTCCTGCTGCTTCTTTCACAATATCACCACCGTTCTATAAAAATTCAATTATTCCGCAAAACAAGCACTAAAATATGGAGATTTACTAAAATTAGCGCCACCTAATGTATATGCACTGCAGCCACCCTCAGGTGTAGGAATACAACAATAAGTTCCACTTACATACCCACCACCATCTGTACAACATGATTTTGATTTAATATTTTTCATTAATCTTGGAACTAATAAAAGTCCTACTGCAGCTACAACACCAATTAATACTATTGTTATTACTGTCATATTTGCTTCTCCTGCTGCCTCCTTCATATATTCACCTCCCTATATTATCATAATTAAATTATACATTATTTTTTAATCTTAGTAAAGTTTTTTTATATAAAATGTAAATAACACAAAA
>CADCJQ010000062.1 GCA_902801795.1 uncultured Erysipelotrichaceae bacterium | reverse complement strand
TACTTTCCATTTACTTCATTATAAGGTATTCTTAATAATTGTGATAATAAAAGAGTCAATAATCGCTTATTCAAATCAGAAAAGATATCTTGAAAAACAATATCACTTCTTACTTCTAATAATTTATCACTTAAGGTATTTGTTGTATCCATAAATTCCTCCTTCCTATAACTTCTTCGTTACAAGAAAAGTTTAAATAAGATATATAATAAAAAAAGAAAACTTAATTTAGAAAAGATATAGAAAAAAAGTTTAAAACTTCTAAGTTTATATACTAAACTTAACATTTCAAACTTTTTTTATAATAAAAATCTGATTTCAAACCAATTTCCACAAAAATCAATTTTACACAATTTGACAATTTCAAATTATTATAATAAACTAACTTTACCAAATCATCTTTTCATTTTACTAGACATAAACAAAAAAACATTGTATAATATTCAAGTTAATAGTTCTTATTACGGAAAGGAGAAAAATGAAAGAAAAAACACGATTTCTAATTTTAGGTGGATTAGGAGAAATTGGTAAAAACATGTATGCCGTAGAACATAATGATGAAATCATAATCATTGATGCCGGTATATCTTTTGCAGATATGACAACATTTGGCGTTGATTACCTTGTACCTGATTATTCATATTTAAAAGAAAATGAAAAGAAAATTAAGGCTCTTTTTATCACTCATGGACATGAAGATCATATTGGTGGAATACCATTTTTACTATTAAACGTTAATATACCTTATATTTATGCCCCTAATCAAGCTAGTGAACTTATTAAATTAAAATTAGAAGATAAAAATATACGTTATGATCATATTATTACTTATAAATCAGATGATGTTATTAAATTCAAATATTTTGAAGTAGACTTTTTTAGAACAACCCATTCAATTCCAGATTCTCATGGAATAAGAGTTAAAACACCAGATGGTGTTATTGTTACAACCGGAGATTTTAAATTTGATTTAACACCAATTGGACCAATGGCTGATTTACATAAAATTGCTCGCATTGGCGAAGAAGGTGTTGATTTACTTGTTAGTGACTCTACTAATGCTTTAAATGAAGGTGTAAGCAATAGTGAATCTAAAGTAGATGAAGCCTTAAATGATATTTTTTCTAAACATCAAATTGAAAGAATTATTATTGCAACTTTTGCATCCAATATCTATAGACTTAAACATATAGTTGAAACCTGTTATAAATACAATAGAAAAATATGTATCTTTGGAAGAAGTATGGAAAATAATATTGATATTTCCATAAAAGGTGGATATATTAATCACAAAGAATTATTTGTAACACCTGAAGAAGCCAATAGTCTAAAACCTAAAGAAGTATGTATTCTATGTACAGGAAGTCAAGGAGAACCATTGGCAGCACTTTCAAGAATCGCCGATGGTGAACATAAATCTATAAAATTAAAACCTAATGATGTTGTTATCTTCTCATCAAGTCCAATACCAGGAAATGCTATGAGTATCGGTAGAACTATTAACAAATTATACTTAAAAGGTGTCAAAGTTTATACTAATTCTGATACCACTGATATTCATACATCTGGTCATGCTAATATGGAAGAATTAAAATTGATGATTAGATTAATTAAACCAAAATATATGTTACCATTCCATGGAGAATATCGCATGTTAAAAAATCATGCAGATTTAAGTACTTTATGTGGCGTTCCTAAAGAAAATACCTTTATTCTCGATAATGGTGATACCTTAATTATGGATAAACATAAAATAACCAAAGGTGAACCAATTAAACAAGATGAAGTCTTTGTTGATGGTAATACAGCCAGTGAAGTAGCATCACAAGTAATACGTGATCGTAAAATAATGGCCAGTGATGGAATTTTAGTTATTACTGCCAATATTGATATTCGTAACAAAAAATTATTAGTACGTCCTATTATTTCAACAAGAGGTTTTATTCAAGTTAATAAAAATGAAGAATTACTAAAATTAATCGAAGTAAAAAGTAGCGTTATAATTATGGAAAAATTAAAGGATCCTAATTTAACATTCGCTGATTTAAAAAGTTCAATCACCTTACAAATAAGTAGTTACATTAATGAACTTACAGGACGTCGTCCAATTATCTTACCAATAATTTTAGATATTAAAAAATAATGATCAATTCGATCATTATTTTTTTACTATTTATTAATTTTTAGCAAGACAATCAGCTTCTTTACTTATTCCTTTAACATAAGAAGCATTTTTCATTGTTGAATAATTTCTTCCCCAAACATATTTTCCTGTATTATCTCTAAAACATATATTACCATTTTTGGCTTCTTCACAATCTTCTTTATAAAGAATAACGGTCTTTACTTGATTTCTTGAAATACTTTGGTTATTTAACCAAACAAATCCTCCTACACCACCACTTGTTGTATTCGCATAACATCCAGTTACTTTATCAGAAGTATTATCTTTTATATCATCAATTAAAATATACCAATCATCAACAGGTCGTCTTTGTACACCATTTTTATATTCAATAACACGTAAAACCCAATCACCTTTTTCCGCAATTTTATAAGTTCCTGTTTCAAGTTTTACTTCAACACCACTTTTCTTAGGATCACATTCATTACTTCCATATTTATAACGACATACTTTTACGGAAGTTGTTCCCCTATCATTACGATTAACAAATTTAATTGTTACTGGTCCCGTTGCGGCATTATTTTTTGTTTTATCGTGAGTATTAACAATAAACTTTTCATCATTAGCATCACTACTTTGAGGACTATATCCACGACTATCAACAACTACTGGCTGTTCTATTACTGAAACATTAATACGTCCTTTTTCAATACCATTATTTTTAATAATAACATTGGTTGTTCCTTTAGTTAAACCACTTATTGAAATTGTTTTTCCACCATCATTACTAATTACTTTAACAACACTAGCATTATCAGTTTCAAAAGTTAATGAACTTCTATTAGCATTACTTGGATTAATATTAACACTTACTTTTGTAGTATTACCAACCGTTACATTTACAGTAGTAGGTACACTTATGGTAAATCCATCACTAACAGTAACTACTATGCTTCCTAATTCTTTACCATCACTATTTTTAGCAATAACATTGGTAGTTCCTACACCAAGACCAGTAATATTACCTTCTTCATCAACGCTTACTATTTTTTCATTACCACTTTCCCACATAATTGTTAAATCACTTGCTGTACTTGGAATTTTATTATAACTTATCTTTTTTGTTTGACCAACTTCTAAATTATCACTTGAATTGGTAAAAGTAATATTTTCTATTTCACTAACAATTTCAGAAAACACTTTTTTACTAACCACATGAACTATAATTGAAGCACTTAATTGATTATCATTAACCATGACATTAACTTTAGCAAAACCATTTTTTAAAGCCTTAACTTTTCCATCATTATCTACTGTTAAAATATTCATATTACTACTAGAAAATGTCTTATTTTTAATATAACCATTTACTGGATCACCATTTAGTACTAAATTATAACTATCTCCTTCACTTATTACTAAAATCCCTTTAGGAAAATTAATAGTTTTCAAAACAATATTTGGATCACCATCCATAACATGAACCACACAAGATGCTTTTCTTTTACTATTAGACTCTATTGCTGAAATTGTTATATCACCTTTTATTAAACCTTTTACCATTCCATCATTAACAGTTGCAACACTTTGATTACTACTTTCCCATGATACAGCATTTTTAGTATTAACTGATAAATTAATAGAATTGTCTTTAATAAGGTTAATTTCATTTATTTTATTTCCATT
>CADCJQ010000061.1 GCA_902801795.1 uncultured Erysipelotrichaceae bacterium | reverse complement strand
CTTTCCTTGTGCCATTGAATTTGGGGTTCCCATATTATCTGATTCTGTTCCATCATAGGTATCAGATATTAATATTTTATTTTCATCTAAATATGCCTTAATAGTTAATTTTCCATTTTGTATTCCTTCTGCAGTTCCACTTGTTGTATTAGGTTTAATATAACCTACTAAAAGCATTTGATCTCCAACCAATTCATCCCCAACTAATTTTTTATAAATTGTAGCATTCTTATCTTCTCTAGCAGTAAAATAATTATTGCTAGATGTTCCTAAATTAGTTATGCTTACATCTAAACTAATTGGAACTACTTTTCCTGTTGATGTTGTTATATGAGTATTTTCACTAGAAACTAAATATTCTACACCATCAACATAATCGGTATCACCTTCAATTTCAATTTCTACTGTACCAACTTTTGTATCATCAGCCATTGCTTCTGTATTGGTTGGATCAATAGGGAATAAATTTGTCAAACTAATAGTTTTTGTTTGTCGTGTTACAAAACTTATTCTTCCTACTTGAATAGTATTTGAACTTCCTGTTCTTGTATAATTAAAGAAGGTATAAGTAAATCCCCCAACGAACCCTATTAAAACAAATAATCCTAAAAATATTAAAATATTTTGTTTTCTAATATTTCTTTCCATAATTATAATTCCTTTCTCTCTTATTTTATAAAATTTATATAATTTTATGGTCCTAATTTAAATGAATTATAAATATTGTTTTCTTCTATATTATAAGGATGACTCACCTCAAAAGTATTGATATTATTTAACTTATTTAACACCTTTTCCTCCAATTATCTTATAAATTAATAATATCATTTTTTAACTTTTATGTAAATAAATTTATCATTATTTCATGAAAAAAGTCTAACTTTAAATGAGACTAATGATTCATTATTTCTTTAAAATAATTATTATTAAAACGTTCAAAAATAATTTACTACTATTTTTTTAGGAGTAACACAATTTTTAGCCAAACTAATATTATTTACAATTGTATCATTTGCAGCAAGAGAATTTGTCCACCGATATTCTTCTTTAGTACTTTTATAGCAAGCTAGACATGTTTTGCCATAATATTGATAACTACTTTGACCACTATATTTTCCCATTATATACGTTTCATCTGATAATTGATAACAAGCAGTTTCTTCATTATAAGAAAATGAATCTGCAGCACTTGTTATTTTACTATAATTAATACAAGACTCACACGTTCCGTAACAATGCTAGAGAAAGTACTATTAAAAGTAATCCACTTAACATAAATAAAAATTTTATTTTTTATTTATGATGTCCATTTCCATCACCTAACATACTTTAATGATACTAATTTTCCTTTTTAAAGCAAGTCATTTTTATCTTTTTTACACCTATATTACTAATTGACACTATAATAAATCTTTGATAGAATTACTTTAGATAGTAAGAAAGGAGATAACATCATTTATAATAATGATGTAGAGCGAAAAATGAAAATAAAAGAAATAAGAGATAATAAAATATTTGCAAGTATTGATAATGTTTATAACCAAAGTATTATTAATCACTATGTATTTATTAAAGATGAAAAAATCTTTGTTGGTGAAATAACCGAATTACGAATTGATGAGGTAATTATTAATTTATTAGGAGAAATAGTAAATAATAGTTTTATTTTTGGTATTAGTAGTAAACCAAGTAATAATGCTACAATTGAATTTATATCTCATGATATAACAGGTAAAATAATAAGTTTTAATAATGATGTAAATGGTTTATTATTAGGCTATAACCCTATTTATGAAGATATTCCTATTTGTTTAAATTTAACTACCTTTTTTAGTTCTCATTTTACAATATTAGGAGGAACTGGTTCTGGTAAATCCCATGCCCTATCTAAAATTGTTCAAGAAGTATTTAAACCTAAAGAATATATTCCATATAATGCTAGTTTATTTGTTTTTGATACCTATGGAGAATATTATCCATCATTCTTAGGTATTGAAAACGCTAATCCATATATTTCATTTAAAGCAATTACCACTAATCCTGAAAGTGATAATGAATTACTTCGTATTCCACCATTTTTATTAGGAGTAGATGATCTTGCTATTTTATTAAACGCTGAAGCACCTAATCAACTACAAGTATTAGAAAAAGCTTTAGAACTTGTCAATATCTTTAAAAGAGAAGAAAATGATATAATTAAAATAAAAAATGATATTATTGCCAGAGCAATTATTGATATTTTATTAAGTGGTAGACCATCTGTTCAAATAAGAGACCAAGTATTCTCTATCCTATCTTTTTATAATACTGAAGAATTAAGTCTAGAATCTGAAATTGTGCAACCTGGTTATACAAGAGCTCTTAAAAACTGTTTAATAGTAGATAATGATGGTAAAATCCGAGAAATGGAATTATTAACAAAATTCTTTAGTAGTTTCTTACTTGAAAGAGATAATCAAATTATTCCTAAAGGTAATATTCACTATACTCTAGAAGACTTAGAAAATGCCATTGATTTTGCCCTTATTAGTGAAGGTATCTTAAAAAGTGAAAAAATCTTTGATACCAATAATTTATTAAAAGTAAGAATTCATAACTTAATTGAAAGTGATAATAAAAAATATTTTGAATACTCAAGTTATATTACAAAAGAAGATTATGTTAATTCTTTAATGGTTAAAAATAATCGTAAAGCCCAATTAATTAATTTTAATATCAATTATGTTGACGATCGTTTTGCCAAAATTATTGTTAAAATATTAACTAATATGTTATTCGATGTAACCAAATCAATTAACCCTCGTGGTAGCAAACCAATTCATATTATTTTAGAAGAAGCTCATCGTTATGTTCAAAACGATAGTGATGTTAAATTACTAGGATATAATATCTTTGAAAGAATCGCTAAAGAAGGAAGAAAATATGGTATTTTATTAGGATTAATAACTCAAAGACCATCAGAATTATCTGAAACAGTTATGTCACAATGTAATAACTTTTTAGTATTTAAAATGACTCATCCAAGAGATATGGAATATATTAAGAAATTAATTCCATATATGGATGAAGAAGTAAGTAAAAGAGTCCAAACATTACAACCAGGTAATTGCTATTGTTTCGGTCCAGCATTTCGACTACCAATGATCGTAAAACTTGGAATGCCAAACCCAACACCACTAAGTAATAACGTTAATATCCTCTCAACATGGTTTGTTAAAAAGCAGTAATGCTTTTTTTATTTACAGAAAAAACACCTTTTAAGGTGTTTCATTTTATAATATCTAAAAAATCCTATAGTACATTATTATTCCCCAACTTCATACGGATCATCAACATGACCACTACCACCGGTAATTTTTGTCTCAGATTTTAGATTGATAGATGGTCGGGTGCCAAACGCGAGGGAATCAGGAGAATCGTCGCCGTCACCGCCGTTGATGCCCACGCTACGCACACGAGAAGAACTATACGGTGTTATTAGCCACATAGTCTTGTAGATGGTATAGGTATAGCTATTGATGTGTGTTAATGTTGATTGCTGTGCTGACATCATTTCTCCTGCACGTAATAGTCCCACAAGTCCAGTATATTTTTTATTAGTATCACTACTTTCATATTTCACACAATTACTAATCGTCGTTGTCTCAAGTTCACTGGCTGTATTTTTACAGATTGTTGCTTTATAATTTGTACTATTTGGATATTCTCCTAAATAGTATGTTCCATTTACTAGCAGGTTCTTATCACTTGCAGAAATAGTACTTAACCATCCACTTTCATCGGTCAAATATTTATCCCAGTATTTCATATCTGTAGACTGCGTATTAAAATAGACATCACTTCCAAAATTTCCTAATGTTGTATCAGAAGTATTGGAACTATTTGGGTTATTGATATAACTTGTGTTTACTATCTTAGTTGTATTATTTTCTATTCCTACAATTCTGTATAATTCATTATTAAATTTAACGTATTCACCACTTATTCTAGTATTTAGAAGCTCATTAGTCTTGCCAACTTCTATATCT
>CADCJQ010000060.1 GCA_902801795.1 uncultured Erysipelotrichaceae bacterium | reverse complement strand
TAAATTTTTTACATCTAGTTTATCAATATTTCTTCTTTTATCATCCATAATACATCCCTCGATATTAATATACCACAAATTTTATAATTTTAGTATTAATTTTTTTAAAAAATGACAAATAAACGTATGTGTTAATGAATAACAACTCAGTTATATAAATAAAAAATAATCAAATAATTTTATTCTTAAATTCCCAATCGCCATTCAAAAATAAATAACAAAAATACTATAATTATAAAAATAGGTATTATTTTTTCGATGATATTATCATCTATAACAACTTCTTTATTTGTAACAGTAATTTCTTTAGAATGTTTATTACTTAGTTTTTTAACTTCATTAATTAACTGTTCTTCAGTATAATTATCAAGCGGCAAAATAGTCATTTTATTTTCATTTAAATATGCTTCATTTTTTTTTAGTTCGTTTTTAATATCTATTTCTGGATAATCATTATACCATATTACTATTTTATTATCATTTCCTACATTTTCAAAACGTTCATTAATAAAATCTAAATATGACATACGTGAATCAAACTTTTCATTTTTGTTTTTATCAAAAACATCTGCTAATACATAATACCCCATATACTTATTAGTATATCTATCTTGTCCGCTCGGTAAGCCAGGATAGAGACCTGAAAAAGTCCACACATTCCCCCAATGTAAAAAGTGCGCTGTAATATATTCAAATACTTTAATTTCTTCTTTTGCTAAATTCACGAGGTCTTTATCATAAGGATCATAAGCATCTATATTCCACCAAGGAATCTGCAATCTCTGAAATAAATTATCATCATTAATTTTTTTCAAACTATCTAATACATATTGTGTATATAACTTATTTTGAGAAAATGATGATAATACAACAGGTAAGTTTTGATATCTCCAAAAATGGTCTTTTCCCGTATTTTTGTATTCTTCAGCAAGACATACACCACGCCTTGACGAGCAAATATGTGAATTATTACGATAAACTATTCCTATTTTTTTATTATCTAATTCATTAACAACATTTTTTAATTTATCTATTTTTTTTCCATCAATTTGATGCTCAAAAGATTGGACATCAGTTAAATAATTATAATCATCTTCAATATAAATCATTACATTATTAGGAATAATTTCTTTATGGGTTTCTTCTTTATAATTTACAATTTTTACTTTTGCCAATATTAACGAATTCATTAAGACTAATATAAAAAGACTGATCATAATTGCAAAATTAAATATTCGACTTTTTAATAATATTTTTTTATAATATTTAGTATTTTTAACATACTTAGTATTAGCTACTATAACACCCTTTTTAAACCTGGATGGTCTTTTCTTGATAAAGAGTATTACTATCGCTATTATCATAGAGTAAATAATAACATTTATATTATCTATTTCTATTTCCATTAAATCAACTCCATTTTTTATTCTATTAATATATTAATTAACATATAATTTTGGTATTACCAACAACCTTGACATTTTGCATCATCTACACCAGGAATTTTTTTCCAGCCTCCGGTTCCTTTATTTCCAAAAGGATTATTACTCGTACCCTTTTCACTAGGATTATTAGACATACTAAAATTTTCACCAACTGATCCTATATTAAAACCATTTCCATCTGATGCTCCACCATTACTATTTGATGAACCATCACCATTTGATTCTGACGATCCATTATCGTTTGATGATTCATTACCATCTTGTGATGCATCGCCTTCATTTTCTCCTATCTCTTTAGATATATCTGAGGCTTTTTGTTGTAATTCTTCTAATTCTTCATCGTCAAAGGTATCATCTTCATCAGGTCTTGATTCAATACACTTTTTTAAATGTTCCTGGGCTTCTTGTAATAATTTGATTTTGTTTGCTTCATTTTCCTCAGACATTTTAATTAATGTTAATCCTATATTAATTCTTACTGCACATTCTCTTTTTTTAGGTATTTTATATTTTAACGATTTAATATATTTATCATATGCGGCTTCATATCTTCCTTTTTGATAATAATAATTACCATAGTTGTATGGCACAATATATGGCTCATATAAATTTATAAAAGACATTAATATTAATCTAATTTCCTGATTAGCTTCTGGATAATTTTCAATAAATCTTTTATTAATTATTATTTTTGTTGAGATTTTTAATATAATAAGAAATATGATTGCTAAAAATATTAATAATATTTTCATTTTATCTTTTATTATCACTTTCATTATCCCAAACTCCTATTGTATAATAGTTCATAAAATATCAATAATAATAGTAGCCATGAAAAATAATAATCCAAATCTTTATATTGAATCTTCTCTTTTGCATTAATATCTTTAACTATCTTTTCAAGTTCACTTTTTAATAATGATGAATCTGTTACATGTACATAATCTAATCCGATATTACTTGCTAAATTTTGTAAATTATTTTCATTATATTTTGCTATTGCCAAGCCATCAGATCCTTTTAAATACCCATTTTTATCAATATAATCACTTTCTTGCGCTGTTATAAGCCATAATTTTTGTTTAATAGCAATTTTTTCACCTTTTTCAGTGCCATATCCTAATACAGCACCACCATCTATTAAATCTGCTATTTCTTTATATTGCGAAAAATCTAAATCTTTGCTATCATCGCTTTTTATTTCTCCATCACTGATAAAAAATACTATTTGCTTTAAATTTTCATGTCTTTTAGTACTTGTTAATAAATTTTTTAATTCATCTTTTGGTACATTAAGTGATGGACTATTAGTAATATAATTTGGACTTACAACATCCATATCCGCAAAAATATTTTTTATAATATCTGTTTCTTTTGTTAATGGATATACTGAATCTGGAAACTCGTCATATATTAAGATTGTAAAATAAGCATCTTTAAAATAGTCTATTATTCTATTACAATCTTTTTTGGCGGCATTAAGTCTTGTATCACCATTCATATCAATAGCATTCATACTTATCGTTCTATCTACTACAAAAGTTACATCATAGTTTTCGCCATTTATTGTTGTATCATCTTCAATTGGAAATTCCAGCATTGGTCTTTGACTTATTATAAATACTAAAATGATTATTAAGATGCGGTTTATAATATTTTTTTTAGATAATATTACAATAAATAGCATTGCTAAACATAACACACTCATTACTTCTGCTGAAACATAAGGTTTAAAAACTAAATTATTCATTATCAACTCCTCCAATAAAAGAACTAGCTTAATGACTTATTTTTTTTGAAATCCAGTTATCGTTCTTTTTTTTGTTCTTTTTTCACCGGTTTTATCATTTGAACAAAATGATACTTATCATTAAAGAAATTAAATAATATTTTAATAGCCCCAATAACAGGTGTCGCAATAATCATTCCAAGAATTCCAAAATAATGTTGGAAAACTAGTAAGCCAATTACAATAGTTATTGGATGAATATCGGTTGCTTTACCTATAACAATCGGATTAATAATATTACCATCAACAAATTGAACAATAATAATTGTAAGAGCGGCGATAATACCACACATTGGGCTTATTGAAAAAGCAACAATAACTGTAGGTATACCACCAATATATGGTCCAAAATATGGAATAATATTGGTTATACCACAAAAAATAGCAAATAATAATGGACTACTGATACCACTTATTATTAAACCAATAAAAGTAAAGAATGCAACGGCAAGTGAAGTAAATAATGTACCACTAACATAACCTCTTGCCATACCATTCAAGTCAGCAATTACTCTAAAAGTATCTTCTTTATGTTTTAATGGTATCCAACTTTTAATACGTAGTTTTAATTTATCAAAATCAAGTGAGAAATAAAAGCCAATTAAGATTCCTAATATAACACTAGCGCCACTAGATAAAATACTTGTAATAGCATTAACAATACCGGATAATGAATTAGTTGTAAGGCTATTACCAATATTTTCTACTTGTGATACCAAGTTTGCCTGAACACCACTAAGATCTATTTCACTATCACTAAATTTACTAAAGATATTCGCGATAAAATCTTTTATTTCTACTAAAAACGCTGGTATTTGATTAATTAATTCTTTAAGCTGTGAAATAAACTCTGGTACAACTAAGACAACTAATAAAATCAAAATTAAAACAAATAATATATAGACAATAAAAGTTGATAGTTTCCTTGATAATTTACGTTCTTCTAAATAAACAATCATTGGTTCGACAAGCCATGCAAAACCAAGTCCCATAAAAAGTGGAAGACAAATAGATAGAATGGTTCCTAAAATATTAAGTATTTGAGTTTTCTCTAAAAAGATAAAGGCAAATAC
>CADCJQ010000059.1 GCA_902801795.1 uncultured Erysipelotrichaceae bacterium | reverse complement strand
AACAGGTATTTAAAAATTAACAATGAAAATACCTGTTTTAGTCATATGTAACAATAATTTTAGTAAATTTTACTTCACACCAGAAATTCTAGAACCTTTATTGTTAAAACAATAGAGATTTTTATATTATAAGATTATAATTATTTACTTAATAGGTGTCTAATTTGTGCATTGTGTATAAAAATATGGTATACTTAAAATGTATTATTTATAAAAATGATAGTATTTCATATATATTATACGAGGAAGTGATGAAATGTATAGTAAATTACCAGAAAAGCAATATAAATTATTTAAACCAATTTTGGGATTAATCTTTAAACTATATTATCATCCTAAAGTAATTGGTAAAGAAAATATCCCTAGGAATGGTTCTATTATTATAGCAGGTAATCATAAACATGTGATGGATCAATGTGGTGTAATTATTTCTACTAAAAGAGTAATACATTATATGGCAAAAAAAGAATATTTTGATGGAAAACACGCATGGTTTTTTAGAATGACTGGTTGTATTCCAGTTAATCGAAGTATTCATGATAATGATGCTAAAACTGAAGCGTTGAATGTTTTAAAAGATGGTAAAGCCTTAGGTATATTTCCAGAAGGTACAAGAAATAAAACTAAAAAGTTTTTATTACCGTTTAAGTTTGGTTGTGTTTCCATGGCGAAAAAGAGTGATAGTTATATCGTACCTTTTAGTGTAACAGGAGACTATAAGTTTCGTAGTAAAAATCTTGTTTATCGGATTGGTAAACCTTTTAAAGTTACCAATATGGATTTAAAAAGTGCTAATAATAGATTAGAAAAAGCAATTGGAAATTTAATGAAAAAAAGTATAAATGAAGAGAAAGGAAAAAAGAAGAAATGAATAAAAAAGTATTAGTATTTGGAGGAGGTACAGGAATGAGTTACCTTCTTCGTGGACTTAAAAATTATCCTTTGGATATCACGGCTGTAGTATCAGTATGTGATGATGGAGGAAGTACTGGAATCTTACGAGATGAATTTAATATGACAGCAGTAGGTGATATAAGAAAGGTTTTAATATCTTTATCCAAAACCGAAGGAGATTTTGAAAACTTATTAAATTATCGTTTTACTTCAGAAGGTAGTTTGAATAAACATACGGTAGGTAATATATTACTTGCAGCAGCAACTAATATTAATGGAAGTGTAAGTAGTGGTATTAAAATATTAAGTAAAGTATTAAACCTTAATGGTAAAGTAATGCCTTTTACCGAAGATGTCGTTACTCTTATTGGAGAAATGGAAGATGGAGAAGTAATAAGAGGAGAACATTATATAACAGAATGTCCTAAAAAAATAAAAAAAGTATATTATGATGCAGAACCAGAAATAAGTGATGAATTACTTAATGAAATAGCAACTTCAGATATTATCGTATTAAGTATGGGAAGTTTATTTACAAGTGTTATTCCAACACTTTTAAGTAGTAAAGTACGAGATGCTATTGATAAATCTCATGCTAAAATAGTTTATTCTTGTAATTTATTTACACAACCTGGTGAAACGGATAATTATAAAGTATCTGATCATATTAATACTTTAAATGAATATTTAGGAAAAAGAAAAGTAGAATATGTAATTGCAAATTCTTCTAAAATATCAGGAAAACTTGCTAATCGTTATGCTACTGAAGAACAAAAAGATCCCGTTATTTTAGATTTAGAAGTAGTTAGAGAACTTTGTAAAGAAGCGATTATTGATGATTTGGTAATTATTGAAAAAGGAGTATTCCGTCATGATTATTTTAAATTAGGTTATTTAATATTTTCATTGACTTTTGAATATAATTATCAAAGTGATGTTGTAAGAGGTAAGAATGACGAAAATTGTTGAATTATTTAATGTAGAAGATAATGATATAAAAGTGTTTTTAGATAGATTTGTTTATCCATATGAAGTACTTCCACATATTCATGATTATATTTTGGAATTAGGAAATAAATTAGGTAATGATTATGAACAAATAAAAGAAAATATTTGGATTCATAAAACCGCTAATGTATCAGAAACTTGTGAAATAGTTGGACCTTGTATTATTATGGAAAATGCTACTATTCGTCATAACGCTTATTTAAGAGAAAATGTTATTATTGGTAAAGGATGTGTTGTGGGTAATTCTTGTGAATTAAAAAATAGTCTTTTATTAAGTAATGCTGAAGTACCACATTTTAATTATGTAGGCGATAGTATTTTAGGTAATAAAACACATTTAGGAGCAGGGGTTATTTTATCTAATTTAAGACTTGATAAACAAAATATTATGATAGAAGGAGAAGATACTAATTTAAGAAAAATAGGAGCTTTTATAGGAGATAATGCCCAAATAGGATGTAATAGTGTTTTAAATCCAGGTACTATTATTTATCCTAATACTATTGTTTATCCTTTAATGAATATTTCTGGTGTGAAAAAAGATAAAATAGTTAATAATAAAATTGAATTAAGGAGAATCTAATGAAAGATAAAATATATCTTGATTTTGATAGAACTTTATTTGATACGGATACTTTTATTATTGATTTATTTAAAGTATTAAATAAGAAGATTGACCTTTCTTTATTTCAAAAATATTATGAAGAAGAAAAAAATAAAGGTTTTAATCCTTATCATATTTTAAAAATAATAGAAACTAAAGAAAAGATAAATACGAAAGATTTAATTAAAGACTTAGATGTTTTTATGAATAATCTTGATAAGTATATTTATCCCGATACTATTCCTTTTTTAAAGAAGATAAAAAAGAAATATGAAATAAATCTCTTTACTTATGGTGATTCATCTTTTCAAAAGATGAAAGTAACTCATACTAAAATAAATGATTATATTGATAATTATATGGATACTTTATCAAGTAAAGGAGAGAATAAAAAAATAGATTATGCATCAAGTATCTTTATTGATGATAATCCTATGGTTGTTGATAGTATTATAGGTGCTAAGAAAGTTATTCGAATAAGAAGAAAACATGCAAAATACAGCGATTTAAATACTAAAAGAAAGGTAATAGAAGTCGATAGTTTAGAAAAAGTAACAATATAATCATATTTCGACAAATTATGACATTATTATTAATTATAATACATAGTAAACCTAATTTATTTTAGGTTTTTTTCATATATTTTATTTTTTTGAGAAAAATATTCTTAGAAGATTAATAAAGTATAAAAGGAGGCTTTGTATGAAAGAATTAATGTTTTATCTTTTTGGAGTTTTTAGTGGGATGTTTTTAATGTGTTGTCTTAACTTAGCGAAGAAAACGGATGAATTTGATAAGAAAAATAAATAATAATAGTAAAGATGATTTTCAAAAGAATTAAACTAATTCATAGGTAGTAATTCTTATTCTATCATCAGATGAGTATTCAATTAAGTATTTATCATCTTTACGACAAACAATAATACCGATTGTTTTATTTTGGTTAGTATTTTTAATATGCTTATCTATATAATTCATATAAACTTGAATTTGACCTAAATGATCTTTTTTAGAATCTGTAACTTTAAGTTCCACAACAACGTAACAATTATAAATATAATTAAACAGTAGTAAATCAATAAAATTTAATTTATTTCCAATTGTAATCTTGTATTCATTTTTTATGTATGAAAAACCCGAACCTAGTTGTTCTAAAAAATTGTCTAAATCTCTTAAAACATATGATTTTAATGCTTTTTCAGAAATATCTTCTTTGTTATTATCGAAAGTATTTATAGTAATAGGATTTTTTATATTATCATAAATATTTAGTTTTTCATTATTAATAAGTTTATTTTTTGTTTCTTCTGGTAATCTTTGATATTCTTTATCTTTAATTTTTTTATGTAGTTTTCTATAACTTATTTTTTCTTTCATACAAATTTCTATATAATAATTAATTTCATCTATATTATCAAGAGTAAATAATATTATATAATGTGACCAACTTAATTGGGCAGGCAGTGCTTGCCCTTTTTGAAATATATAAAATCTACGCATATATTTAAGCGATCGTGTTGAGAATCCTTTTATTCCATCTTTGTTTAGTTTATCAGATATTTTTTTTATTAATCCATCACCATATTTAGCTCTTTCTTCACTTCCTTGAGCATCAACTATCATCTTCCCAACATTGTAATAATGTGTTAATTCATTTCTATTGGTAAAATAAGTATCAACTTTTTTATCGATAACACTTTGTACTAATTCATTTTTAATATCTTGATATGTATTTTCTTCGAATTCATTCATTTCCTTTTCCTCCTTATAAATATAATTAAACTAATTCATATGTAGTAATTCTAATTCTATCATCAGATGAGTATTCAATTAAGTATTTATCATCTTTACGACAAACAATAATACCGATTGTTTTGTTTTGGTTAGTATTTTTAATATGCTTATCTATATAATTCATATAAACTTGAATTTGACCTAAATGATCTTTTTTTGACTTTGTTACCTTAAGTTCAACAACAACGAAA
>CADCJQ010000058.1 GCA_902801795.1 uncultured Erysipelotrichaceae bacterium | reverse complement strand
TCTTCAAGTATTCCTACCGCACAATTAGGATCAATATCTAAACTACCATCAGCCTTTTTTCCTAAGACATTAAAATTATTTTTATTACCATCATCAAAAGTCAAAATAATAGGACTAAAGCCAAGTTCTACATCAATAATTCCTTTAACATAATCAGATAGTCTTATCATACGATAACCTTTTTCATAATACATTTCCAGATCTTTTCTAAAAGCATCTGCGGTTCTATTATAACCATCTTTATCAACATTACCACCAGTATAAGCATTTTCTGTTGTATCAATAATTCCATGATACATCATAATAGGCACTTTTCCTAATTCATTAACATTATACTTTATATAAACAGTATCATCCATTTTTCCTTTAGATACTAATATATTTATTTTGTTATCTTTTTCTTCTATTTTTATTATCTCATTTTCTTTAAAATCATCATTATATTCATATTCTTCTTTTGAAACAATATCTTTTAATAATGGTTCTAACACCGTAATATTTTTTCCAACATAACTTTGATAATCAATAACCTGCTTTTCTTCTTTTTTAGAAGATGGTTTTATTATCAAATAAATCCCTATAACAACAAGAAATAAAACAACTAAATTTTTATATTTAACTTTAACTCTTTTTTTCTTCATATCTAACCTCTTTTCGAACATGAATTTTTCTTTGTCATAAAATACAGTGGGTGATACTTATGTTTAAGAAAAGTAGTCATGGTTTATTCTGCTATTGTCCAGCATGTCGTATTAAACGCCGACTTAGTCTTGTCCATAATATTATTATTTCTATTTTATGTATTATTTCCTTCTACCAAGCTATTCTAACAATTTTTGATTTTACAAGATTTCATTTATTTCTTTTATTACTTGAAATAATCTTCTTAGTATTTTTTACTACAAGAACCTTATTTTAATTATTTAAATAATAAGACAACTAAAACAATTAAAGCCATTAATAGACGATACCACATAAAAATATTATAATCATGTTTTTTAATATAATTAAGTAAGAATTTAATACATAATAATCCAGAAACAAAACTGATAACAACTCCTATAATAAAGGTTTTAGGATCATAGGTAATAAGGGATATCATTTCACCTTTTAATACTTTAATAGCAACTGCTCCTAAAACAACAGGAGCTGATAAATAAAAGGAAAATCTTGCTGCATCACTTCGATTAATTTTTAAAACTCTCGCCATCGAAATCGTTGTTCCACTTCTTGAAAATCCCGGAATTAAAGCACAAACCTGAGCACAACCTACTAAAAGAGCATCACGAAAACTCATATCTTTAAAACTACGACTTTCCTCATTTAGTTTGTCACAATATTTAATAATAATACCCATAATCGCTAAACAAATTGCAATTAAAGCATAATTTGTACGAACAAGATCAGTTATAACATCTTCAAATAAAACACCAAATATTGCTGCTGGTATTGTTGCCACAACAATCATCCACATCATTTTACCATCAGGATCTTTGGTTCCTTTAGTAAATCCTTTGATAAACATTTTCCAAAAATCTTTAAAGAAAAAAACTAAAATTGCTAAAAATGTCCCAAAATGTAAAGCAATATCAAATGATAATTCCATATCCCCTGTTACAAAACTTCCAATACCAAAGACATCACGAAAAATTATTAAATGTGCACTACTTGATATTGGTAAAAATTCCGCAATCCCCTGTACAATTCCTAAAATAATAGTTTCAATTATTTTCATCTTTCACACTCCTAAATAAGTATATCATAAATTTGACATTTTATTTTATTTTTTTTATAATTTTTATATGAAAGTTATTATTAAAAATTTAAATTATACTTATATTATTTCCAAATCTAAATTTATTGGAATTATTCATAAAGTTTATTCCAAAGAAGAAATAGATAATATTTTAGAAGAATATCGAAAGAAGTATTCTCAAGCAACCCATATATGTTATGCCTATATTCTTCCTAATGCCAAAAAATATTCTGATGATGGTGAACCATTAGGAACCGCGGGTATTCCAATATTAGATATTTTAGAAAAAAATAATTTATGTTATGTTCTAGGAGTTGTTATACGATATTTTGGTGGTATCAAATTAGGAAGTAATGGTCTTGTAAGAAGTTATTCTCATACTATTAGTGAAACACTTATTAACAATATTAAAGAACTAGAGTATGGATATCTTATAAAAATTACGGAAAATTATGATAAAATAGATAAAATAGAATATTTATTAAAGAATGATCAAATTATCTCTAAACAATTTCTTGATAAAATAACTATCTATGCTATTATAAACAAAAAGATATTAGAAAATTTTTCTAATATCCATTATGAAATACTTGAAGAAAAGATTATTTAATCTTTTTTATTTTGCCATAAAATAAGTAACTATCCCTATTACAATAAACGAAATAATCGCAAATAACAAATTACTTTTTCTTTTCTTACTCATTTGGTGCCTCTTTTATAACAACATTATATTCTTTAGTTCTTGTCCCAATTTTTACAATTATTTCTTCAGCATACTTAATACTTTTTGGTATACTAAAATAATAAATATTTTGGTTTTGAGCAATTAATTCCATATCTTTTATTGCTAAATTCTTCTTATCATAAATCAGTCCAAAATAATTTCTAATAAAATCTTTTGGTAATTGTTCATTACTTTCAATATTCAATAATAAAAGCATCTCATTCATTTTAGGATTAACATTTTTAGTAAACTGATAATTTTTTCCTCCAATATTTTCTTCATATTGATATGAATCCTTGTCTTTCATTTCATAATTTATTATTGATAATTCTGAACCATCAATTGATAATTTCTCCCCCATTTTTACTTTTGTAACTTCCATGTCATAATCATTTCTTTCTAATAGCATTTTATTATAAGTATAAACACCACTAGATCTACTCTTTAATATTTCTAAATAAATATCTTCATCAACATTAATTCCTTTTCTATCAGTTCTAAAAACCAAAATATAATCTTTCTTACTATTTTCACTTAGCATCTTATTTATATAACCTTCACCATAGTCATCAAAAGAACTATAATAATTATAAACTGGATAGTAGAAATTTTCACCAACTTGAATACGGAAATTTTCTTTATCTAATGTCGTCTTATCCAAATTATGAATATTAAGGTTAACTATTACAAAAGTATGATTAGATGATATCAGTGAACCATATTTATCATAACGAGTTATATAAACATTATTTACATGATATTTAACATCATTTTCAATGATTTCATCACTTTGTTTATATACTTTATTCGTAACAAAGAAATAAGTATATAGAAACATGGAAGTTATAACTAATAATACAATTCCAACAATTGTTAAAACTAAAGCATTTTCTTTAATATAATATTTTAATTCTCTTTTTTCACGATTTAAATACGCAACAACATTTTCCTTATCAAGTTGTAAACCAACTTCAAATTCTTCATTATCTTCTTCATTTAAATTTAATTCTTTTTTATCTTTATCAAAACTAAACTTTTTAATATCAAAACCAAAACCTCTTATAAAAGTAAAACCTACAAATAAGAAATTAATATAATACAAAAAGGCAATAATATCACGATAAATTACAACATTTAATGGTGCATAAGTTGTATTTGCAAGAGATACAAAAAATGATGTATAAAAAGTTAACGATACTAACAAAAAGATGCTATAAATAATTAATATACGATAAAATAATACTGGTTTTTGTTTCTTTCGCATCAAGAGGAAGATTAATATTGCAGAAATAGCAATAAGAATTGCAAAAATGAAAAGTAATGGCGAAATATAATTTCTTGCCATATCATTTATATAAGTAAAGCTTCCAGTTTTAACATACCCTACAAAAAATGTATGTATTTTTCTTAAAGCAAAAACAAAATACACAAACATTCCAAACATAATAATATGAATTATTTTAAAGTATTTAATTAAAAAAGCATACGGTTTTCTTAAAATCATTTCTTTTCCTCCTTAAACATGATATCTTACAATATCATTATAATAATCAATATTAGTATCACACCAAGCTTTTGTTGGTTCACTACCCTTACCAAAAACTTCTGTTAAATCAATAATACCAATACCATCAACAAAAGTTACAGCACTTGTTGCTCCATAATTTACTGAAATACTTCTTGTTTCTGTATATAAACTACTATAAATGACACTACCTTTTACCCATCCTAAATTGCTTTTAGCATTTATAGCAAAACTACTTTCACTTCGACTATTAATATCATTAACAATAGCTTGATTAGTAGTAGAAGTTGTATATCCAGACATAAAATAATAATATTTATGATTTTCAATAAACTGAACATCTTGCGCTAATAAATTAGTCGCATTACTTGAAGCAATACGTGAACTTGAATTATTGCGATATTTCTTATATGAAGTATTAATAGTTAGTGGATTAGTACCTGATAATCCACTAGTTGTCCAATTAGTATAATTACTTTCAAAAGAACCATTTTTTACTAAATTTAATACTTGAATATAATCATCATCATTAGATTTATATTTTA
>CADCJQ010000057.1 GCA_902801795.1 uncultured Erysipelotrichaceae bacterium | reverse complement strand
TGATAATTAGACATAATTGTATAATCTTTTGATTTTTCTATTTTAAAAACTGACATTGTAACACCTCCCTTAATATTAAAAAAAACTGATTATTTCTAACCAGTTGAAAACTCAAAAACAAAATTAAATGGTGTCCCCGATAGGACTCGAACCTACCACCTAGAGTTTAGGAAACTCTTGCTCTATCCAGATGAGCTACGAGGACACAACACAATTTATATTTTATCATAATTTACATAAATATAAATTGTTTTTTTCAAATTTAATACGATTTTTTTAATAAGTTAACAGTTTTTTCGCGAATTTTTCGCGATTATTTCTTATTAAAAATTCTATCCATCTAAGTATAACAATGTTTTTATCATCATTTTATATTAGATGTACGGTTTCTTAGGAGGAATCCGTACTATCCATTATACTAAGAGGACAACCACTCATCAATTATATCATAAGTTATACTAAAAATACTATATCTTGAACACTTTTTTCAAAATTGATTATATCAAAATTATCTTTATTTACTTCTTTTATTATTACTAAACAATAACTTGTATTATTTTCATTATAAAGGACTTCTTTAATAATAACTTTCATATTACTATAACTAATAACCGTTAAATCATTAATTTTTTCAACATCATCAACTTTATCTTTTTCTTTAATATAATTAATTGTTTGTTCAATATGATAGTTTTTTATATCATCAAGAGCTCCTTTGCTAAAACTCTGTTTTTGATAACTATATATTCCTATAAAAGAATCATCATCTTTATTTTCACATGCAATAACATAATCACCTAATTCTTTATTACAAGTATAATTATTATTAACGTTGATAGAAAACATATTATTTTTATCAACATAAGCATAGGTATCCCTGACTTTAAAATTCTTATGATTTAATTCTATCATATAATCATAAACAAAGCCTTTAACAACAACAAAGAATGAAACAATAAGCATAATATTAGCAAGAGATATTCCATATCCTAAATATCTTTCATTTTGATATATATGTTTTGTATAATAAATTGGAAGATAAATAAATGGAAATAAAATTAAAAATATCAATCTTTTTTTATTATCACTATTTCTTATTTCATCAAGAGCAAAGAAAAGAGAAAAGATAAAAGTTATTGTAAAAACAATAATCATCCCTACTAACAAATAACTATATAATCCTCCTTTAAGAATACCTTGAAGTCTTATAATACTTAGTAAAAATATAAATGGCAATAAAATAATTGATGTAATAAAACTACTTTCTTTTAATTTCATAAACCAACACCCCTTAAGTAAAATAGTTTTTGGGCTAATCCAAATTTGTATTTCATATTATACTACAGTTCATTTCTATTGTCAATTTATTGTAAACCAAAAATTTCACATAATAATTTAACTATATTTTGACACTTATTTTTTGTAATTCTTCATTCGTTAATTCTCTTATATCACCTAATTGCAAATCCTTTGGTAACATCATTTCACCCATTCCTATTCTTTCTAGTTCTATAACATTGGCTTTAAAGCATGCAAACATCCTCTTAATTTGATGATAACGTCCTTCAGTTAAGGTAACAATACCAATATTATTACTTATTTTCTCTAATTTAGCCATTTTACATATTCCATCATTTAACATAATACCATCTAGAAAACCTTTAATCATTTCATCCGATATTTCTTTATCAATAGTTACTTTATAAATTTTTTTAATATGTTTTTTAGGAGCTAAAATATCATGAGCAAATACTCCATCATCAGTAAGTATCATCATCCCCGTAGTATCTTTATCAAGTCTTCCAGCAGGAAAAATATTTCTTTTCTTATATTCTAAAGGAACAAAATCCAAAACCGTTTTATCATAATTATCTTTTGTGGCAGATACATATCCTTTTGGTTTATTTAATATTAAATAAATATTTTTTTTAATATTTAGTTTTTTATTATTAACTATAATTTCATCACATGATTCATCTACTTTTAAATCACTTTTAAAAACAATATTATTATTAACTATTACTTTCTTTTGTTTAATTAACTCTTTAACATCTTTTCTCGAATAATTAGTTTGACTACTAATAACCTTATCTAATCTTTCCATTCTCGCCTTCTTTAAAAATATTATACATTGTTTACTATTATTTCACAATGTTTGTAAAGAAAAAACACCAATTAAGGTGCCCTTCTTATCCCATAGTATCTGTATTATTAGCAACTAAATTAACTATTTGAATATTAGGATTTTGTTTTAAGACATAAACAATATTATCATCATTTTTCTTTTTTAGTCTAACATCATAAATTAATTCAATACTATTATTTTTAACATATTTTCCTTTACAAGAAAAATATTTTACTCCTTTACTTATTACTCCTTCTGCTTCTTTAACATTAAAGTTTTCTCCTTTAATAATTAATAAATATTTATCATTGCCACCAATTACTTTTTTAAATAAGAATAATACTAAACATATAATAATACTTCCTGCAAGTACAATCGTATAGTTTTGGGTTCCACAAGCAAGACCTGTTACCACACTCCAAAAGATAAACGCTGTATCTCTTGGATCTTTAACTGCTGTTCGAAATCTTATTATTGATAATGCTCCAACCATTCCTAGTGATACTGATATATTACTTCCAATTACAACCATAACAATTGTTGTTACCATGGTAATCATTACCAGTGATACATTAAATCTTGGATTATACATTACTCCTGTATAAGTGTTCTTATATGTTAAATATATTATCATTGCGACTATAAACGCAATAACTAAAATCAAAAAAACTGTTTCTATTGGCATCTTGGCCTGCATTTCTTCTAATGCTTCTAATACTTTTTTCATTAATACTCCTTCTTTCAACTATAAATCTTTAAAATATTTATTATAATCTTCATCGTTCATCTTAAAACCTTTTTTTAAACTCTTCACAACTTCATTATAACGATTTTGTAATTTCTTTTTTAAACTATTAACATTATTTTTCCATGAACTAATACTATCTAAATAATCCCAACCATAAGGATAATTATATCCATAACGCCATCTTTTAATATGATATGACATTTCATCTTCGATTTCTTTCGTTAATTCATTAAATATTTTATCTATCCTATCTGGTTTAAAAGTTGTCTTTAAATATTTTGCTAGACTTTTTAAATATAAATCTTTGAATTCTTCATTTTGGTAAAGTGAAACAATAATATCTAGACTACTATTATAATATGGTTTATTATTTAAAAAGAATGATGCTTTAGTCTCATAATCAACTAAAGAATAATCAAGATCATATAATATCCAACGCCATTTACCATTTTCGGCTTTCCAAAGTCCTACATTTCTTTTAAACAAATCCGAATTAGCATAAAAAGCTTCCACAAGATAATAATTTATTAATTCTTGGACATCTATTTCTTTTTGTAAATATTCGTATACTTCTTTATCACGTACATCATGTTTTTTAATATAGTTAATTAATTCGTTATAATCATTTTTATCTCCTTTAATAACTTCATTCTTTTTTATTAAATCAACATTATCTTTCGACACATTAAATTTACTTTCAAGATAATCGGCATTAATTTTTTCTCTTAAACTATATAATCCATAATATCTACCATTAATGTATACTGCAACAGGACGATATTCTTGCATATCAATATCCATTTCCCCTTTAATAATGCTTGTTAGTAAAGCATCTTTAATATGAGCCTTCGATGGATCAGTTCCTCCATTTCTAAGTAAAAGTGATGAATAAGTATGATATGTTGTATTGGTAAAAAATGGATAAGTAACACTATTTAAACCATATTTTTTTCTTAAATAAACACTAATACTTTTTTGAGGTAACATACTAGAGCTTTTACCACTTGTTTTAATATCGGCAAGAAAACTAGTTCCATATTCACCATCTTTTTCATAAAATTCAAAGTTGGCTTTTTGGTCTTTTGTTTCTGTATAAACTCGGTAGAAATTCATATTATTTGTCGAAATAGATACAAAAGGAATATCATGAACTCTTTCTGTTATAAAGGTTCTTGAGATAATATCAGATTCTAGATATCCTTCCTTATAACTTATCGCTTTAATAACGGTATTTCCTTTTATTTCTATAGGTTCCGTGTATTTCTTACTCTTAATAGTAGGGAATGTTCCATCAATAGTATAGTAGATTTCACTATTATCACTTACTGATAAACTTATCTTCTCTCCTTTATCAATATATCCATTATTAACACTAAACTCGGGGATTTCACTAAATCCTTGATAAGAAGTATCACTATTTTCTTCCCCTAAAGTTATTTTCTTATAATATACTTTTTCCTTATTACTTCTTCCGGTACTGATGTTTTCCACTAATTTATTAACTTCTAAAGAATCAACTATCTTTTCATCATAATATAAATAAATTACTTCATTACTATTATTAATATTAAATCCTAATTTACTACTTTCAAGTACTAAAAAGCCTTTCTTTTTGATAGTAAAACCTTTTAAACTAGTTTTTACACCACTTTTATCTCCAATACTATATTTATCTAGTTTTATTTCTTCATCACTATTATTTTTTAATTCTACCGCTTCTCTTGGATAAATACTTACTTCATTTATGATAATATTATTATCAATCTCTCCTTGTAAATAATTATCCGTATTTT
>CADCJQ010000056.1 GCA_902801795.1 uncultured Erysipelotrichaceae bacterium | reverse complement strand
TGAAATGGTACAAGATGGTTTAGGTAATTTATACTTAGAATTTGAAAAATTAAAAAAGAAATTAGAAGCAGAAGGACTTTTTAAAAAGGAATATAAGAAGGCCATCCCAAAGTTTCCCATGCGTATTGGTATTATTACAGCCTCTACAGGTGCAGCGATAAGAGATATATCGTCAACCATTAAAAGAAGATTTCCTATTGTTGAAACCATTCTTTTTCCATCCCTTGTACAAGGTGTTGATGCTAAAGATGATATTGTTCGTAATATTAAGTTAGCTAATACGTATGATTTAGATGTTATTATCTTAGGACGAGGTGGTGGCTCAATAGAAGATTTATGGGCCTTTAATGAAGAAATTGTCGCTCGTGCGATTTTTGAAAGTCGTATACCAATTATTAGTGGTGTAGGGCATGAAGTTGATTTTACAATAAGTGATTTTGTAGCAGATTTAAGAGCTCCAACACCAACTGGAGCTGCCGAAATGGCCGTTCCCAATATGAGTGATGTCAAGGAATTGTTTAATCAATATAATATTCGTTTAATAAAAGCTATAAAAAATGATATTAATTTATCATTTGAAAGATTAAATGCTTTGAAGAATAGTTATGTTTTAAAAAATCCGATGAGTTTATATGAAAAATTAGAACAAAACTTTGATAATTTGTATGAAAGGTTATTAATGGCAATTAAAAGTAATATTAATAGTAGTCAAGAAAGATTAAATAAACTAAAGGCTAGTTATATTTTCATTAATCCTAAAATGCTATTTGCCGATAAAGCCTATAATTATAATGATTTAATTAAAAGATTATCAAATAATATTAATAAAATATATGAAAACAAAAAGAATAATTATTTAAATTTGTTAAGTAAATTGGAAGTATTAAATCCAGTTACAACGTTAAAAAGAGGTTATAGTGTGACACGATCTAGTGGTAAAATAATTACTGATATTAATGATGTTCACGAAGGTGATTTAATTGAAACAAATATCAGTAATGGAAGAATGGAGAGTGTTATAAAAAATGTATATCAAGAATATTAAATTTTTGAATGAAAATGTTAAAGATAAAATAAATGTATTGTGTGGGGAAAATGCTAATCTTATAGGGGCTTTAAATTCAATAGTGGGACTTTATCCAGAATGTGTTGTTAAAGATATAAAGTTTGTTGCCAATGAATATGTCATTAATATTGTTAGTAATTCAACAGAAAAAGAAATTATTGTTGAACAAAATGGAATTGTTGATAATATTTACTACACGGATAATCCTGAGAGAACATTTAAAGGTAGTCATCGACAGGTTATTTCAAGAAAACATCAAGAAAATACTCGTGAATATGAGTTTATCGATGATAAAGGATTAGATTATTTAATTGTATTAACAAAATACAGTGATGTTATTTTTGGAAATATAATTGAAGAATTATTAGATGAAAACCATAGTATTGAAAACATAAAAGATATTTATTATGCTTTAGAAAAGTGTCTTGATTTGGAAAATGTCCTATTAATTATTAAATCAAAAGATGATAAGAGTTTTTTAGAAATGATGAAAGGACATCTTGTAAGATATCAAAATACAGAAGAATCTCAAAATCATATTTATCGTGAATACTTAGGAAAAGATGGTAAATTTTATTTTGATGAAACAATATCTCGTGAAATATCTGGTGATAGAATGCCTTTTGTTAAAACGAAGGTGAGGTAAATGTTTAATTTAGCTTTTACTGACAAAAAGAAGAAAAAAATATGTGATAATATCAAAAGTGAGAAATATTTATGATAAATCTTATAAAGATGTAACTATCAAGGAAGAATTAAAAAATTTAACTATATCATTTTTTAAAAAGAAAGGTAAAAGATATGAGCAAAGAAGAGAAAAAAATAAATTTTGAAGAAAATATTAAAAAAATAGAAACGATTGTTAAAGAATTAGAAAGCGGTAATGTTGCTCTTGATGATGCTTTAAATAAATTTAATGAAGCTTTTAAGTTATCTAAAGAATGCGACGAAAAATTAAATGAAGTTAATGATTCGCTTAACAAGATATTAAGTAAAGATGGAAATTTAGAAGAATTTAAATTAGAAGAAAATGCATAAAAAGCATTTTTTTTCATATTATTAAGTATGAAACGATTTAAAACAAAGAAAAGAAGAGATAATAAAGTAATTATTTTTATTTTTATCCTTTTATTTTTTATTATATTTGTAATATTAAGTTTACAAAAATTAAATGTTAGTCATGATAATTTTATAGAATATTTATTATCTAAAACATCTTTTATTGATAAAAATAATAATTATTTTTTTTATAAGTTAACTTCTAATATTGATTATTTAATAAAACCTCAGTATTTTAAAGATAAAGAATCTTTTGTATACAAAGAAGAACCATTAATTTATTTATATAATACGCATGATACTGAAAAATATGTTGATGGTACTGTTGTTGAGGCTTCAACATTATTAAAGAATAATTTACAAAAATTAGGTATTAAGTCTTTTGTTGAAGAGAAAGAAGTAAGTAAAGAATTAAGTACAGGATTAACGTATTATAATATTTCAAGAAATTATTTATTAAAGGCGGTTAATAACAATAGTTTTAAATACTATGTAGATATTCATCGGGATAGTGTAACAAATACAAAAGTAGAAATAAATAATAAAGTTTATGCTAAAATTTTGTTTGTTTTAGGTCTTGATAATCCCTATTATGAAGAAAATAAAAAAATAATGATGCAAATGAATAAGTATTTAGAAGAAAATTATCCTGGATTATCGAAAGGTATTTTAGAAAAAAGTGGTGACGGAGTTGATGGTGTTTATAATCAAGATGTTTCTTCAAATGTTATATTAATTGAAATCGGTAGTATAGAAAATAATATGGAAGAAGTCAATAATTCGACAGAAATAATCGCTTTAATGTTTTATAATCTTCTTGGTGAATAAAATGAAAAAAGGTTTAAAAGTTTGTTTTTTAATAATAGTATTATTATATTTATTACTTTTCTTTTCTTATAAAAATGGTTATTATAAGGATTTAAATAAAGAAAAGAAAATATTAACGGATGAAAAAATTAAAGAATATGAAGAAGACTTAAAAAATGGTGTTGATGTAAGTAAGAAAGAATATGTTGTTGTTGAACCTAGTTATGATAATCCTTATACTAGAGCATGTCTTAAATTATCCAAAGCGATTGAAAGTGGTTTTGATAAAACTATTAAGTATTTATTTAAGAAATTAAGTAAGTTTGTTGATGAATAAATCATTTAATAATGATTTTTTTGACGTTTTATGATAAAATTACTTCATGTGTGGTGAAGGATATGAAAGTAAAAAGTATTAGTTTAGGTTGTAAAGTAAATACTTATGAAAGTGAATTTATTTTAAGTACATTTAAAAATAAAGGCTATGAAATAGTCGAAAATGATGAAAAAGCCGATATTTATATTATTAATACCTGTAGTGTAACGAATACGTCTGATGCTAAAAGTCGTAAGATGATAAATCATGTTATAAGAGAAAACGATAAAGCGATTGTCGTAGTTATGGGATGTATGATTGAAGCAAATCATGATTATGATAATCCGAGTGTAAGTATTATTATTGGTAATAAAGATAAAAATAAAGTAGTAAATCTTGTAGAAGAATATTTGAAAAAGAAAGAAAAAATAAAAAAGTTATATCAAGATTTTGATAGTAATTTTGAAGATATGTTTATTACTAATATGGAAGGTAGAACAAGAGCCTTTGTTAAAATTCAAGATGGATGTGAAAACTTCTGTTCTTATTGTATTATTCCTTATACAAGAGGTAAATGTCGTAGTAAAGAAAAAAATAAAGTATTAGAAGAAATAAATACTTTAGTAGAAAACGGTTATAAAGAAGTTGTTTTAACAGGAATTCATACTGGTCATTATGGAGAGAATAGTAAAACAAGTTTTCCGGAATTATTAAAAGAAATAGTTAAAATAAAGAACTTAGAAAGACTTCGTATTTCATCTATTGAAATAACGGAATTAAATGATGATTTTTTAGATGTATTAAAAAATAATTCTGTGATTGTCTCACATTTACATATTCCTCTTCAAGCCGGTAGTGATAAAATATTAAAATTAATGAATCGTAAATATGATAAAGAATATTATAGAAACAAAATAAAGAAAATAAAAGAAATAAGACCGGATATTTCCATAACAACGGATATTATTGTTGGTTTTCCGGAAGAGAGTGAAGATGATTTTCAAAAAACTTTAGAATTTTCAAAAGAAATTGGGTTTAGTAAAATTCATGTTTTTCCCTATTCTAGAAGAAAAGGTACGAAAGCTGATATAATGCCTAATCAAGTTGATGAAAGTATTAAAAAAGATAGAGTTAAAAGATTAACTGAATTAAGTAATGAACTAGAGCGTATTTATTTAGATAAATTTATTGGAAAAGAAGTTATTGTATTAATTGAAAGAAATTATGATGATGTTAGTGTTGGTCATACCGGAAATTACTTGAAAGTAGAAGTAAATGGAAATTGTGAAAGAAATAGTTTGGTAAAAGTTAAAATTAATAAACGACAAGAAAATTATTTAATAGGTAACAAGGTAGAATAAAAGAGGATATAGTATTATGACAGATGTATTGATATAAGTAAAATAATGTTGTATAATTAACATGTATTAAATAGTTTGCCTGATATTGATACGAACAATTTAGTAGAGGAGGTTTATAATGAATGAAGTAATGGAAAAAGAATTAGTAAGAATCAAAAACATAATTTATGTAATTGATGGTAATGAGATGATGTTGGATAGAGAACTATCTGTGTCCGAATGTCAGGGCTATCTTTATGACAAGATAGTAATATATTGTGACATTGGTAAATCAATATCAATGCTTATAAACTTTAAAGACGTATCTCTCAAATTAGAAAGGAATTAAAAATGATAGGAACATTAGAAAATGATTTTAAAAAAACTGTAAATGAAATAAAAAGTAAAATAAATAAAACAAAATTAGAAATATTTCAAAATGCTAATATGAGTTTATTAAATTTATACTTTTATATTGGTAAATCTCTTGTTGAAAAATCTAAGTATGGTAATAATTTTATTAATAATTTATCTATAGAACTAAAATTAACGTATCCGGATATGAAGGGCTTTTCTGTTAGAAATCTTAAAAATATGAGAAAATATTATTTAATTTGCTCACAAAATGAAAAAGTGCAGAAGGCTTCTGCACTAATTCCTTGGTCACATAATATACTTATTTTTGATAAAATAAGAGATGATGAAAAAAGATTATGGTATATAAATCAAACCGCTTTAAATGGCTGGGGGTATTATAACTTATTAGATGAAATAAAAAGTGATGCCTATTTAAGACAAAAAAATGGAACTAAACTAAATAATTTTAATAAGACGTTGCCAAATCCTCAAAATCAAATGGCTGAATGCTTAATGAAGGATCCATATATCTTTGATATAGCAACTTTAAAAGAAAATTATGTTGAGAAAGAATTAGAATTAGCTATGGTAGAAAAAATAAAAATGACTTTATTAGAACTCGGAAATGGCTTTAGTTTTGTTGGCAATCAATATAAATTGAATATAGATAATGAAGATTATTATATTGACTTATTATTTTACCACATAAGATTACATTGTTATATTGTAATAGAATTAAAAAATACTAAATTTAAGCCAGAATATGCTGGGAAAATGAACTTTTACTTATCCGCTGTTGATGACATATTAAAAGGTGAAAATGATAATCCTTCAATTGGTTTAATTCTTTGCAAAGATAAAAAGAAATTTTCAGTTGAATATGCATTAAAGGATATTAATAAACCAATTGGAGTTAGTTCTTATGAATTAACAAAATATTTACCTAAGAATATGATTGAAGAATTACCAACAGAACAAGATTTAAATCTTCATATTGATATAAATGAAAAATAACGTTACTGGTAACTACAAGGTAACTATCTATAATTAACCGACATTCCTTTTTTTAGTATAAGTACAAGAGTGCAGATTATTAATATTAAAAATTTATATTACAATTATTTCTTACTTTATTTAGTCTTATAATAAAAAGATATAAGAAATCATGTAAAATACTTGATTTCTTTTTTGATATTTAATAAAATTTATTTAAAGGAGTAAAAAAATGATAAATAAACAAAGAAAAGATTATTTAAGTTGGGATGAATACTTTATGGCTATTGCTAAACTTTCTTGTATGCGTAGTAAAGATCCTAATACTCAAGTTGGCGCTTGTATTGTAGGAGGCGATAATAGGATATTATCTATTGGTTATAATGGGGCTCCAAATGGTTTTGATGATAAGGAATTTCCTTGGTCAAGAGAAGGAGGGGTCATTGATACAAAATATGCTTATGTTTGTCATGGAGAAATGAATGCTATTTTAAATTATCGTGGTTCAAGAAAAGATTTAGAAAGTGCGAAGATATATGTTGATTTATTTCCATGTAATGAATGCGCTAAATTAATTATCCAAAGTGGTATTAAAGAAGTTATTTATTTAACAGATAAATATAAAGATACAGATGAAGTTAAAGTAAGTAAAATGATGTTAGCCAAGTGTGGTGTTAAAATAAGACAACTTAAAATTGATAAAAAACTTGAATTAAATTTAAAGAATGATTAATATAAACAAAGATACATAGAAATATGTATTTTTTCTTTAAAAAAACAATTTTCTGGTTAAAAATCATATAATATGGTATAATGGATGGTGTGGTGATTAAATGAGAGTTATCATTAGTGCAGGTGGTACGGGTGGACATATTTATCCGGCTTTAAGTATTTTAGAGAAAATAAAAGAAAAAGAACCAGATAGTGAATTTTTATATATTGGTACTACTAAAAGAATGGAAAGTGAAATTGTACCTAAAAAAGGTATTAATTATCAAGGAGTTAATGTTATTGGTCTTAATAAAAATTTAACAATAATTAAGGCTTTACCACTTTTTTTACTTGCAATAAAAAAGTGTAAGAAAATTATTAAAGAATTTAACCCTGATGTTGTAATTGGTGTTGGTGGTTATATAACCGCTCCGGTTATTTATAGTGCTAAAAAATTAGGCTATAAGACAATTATTCATGAACAAAATAGTATTTCTGGGAAAACTAATATGTTTTTAGAAAAATATACCGATAAAATATTAGTATCACTTCCTGGAAGCATCAAAAACTTTAAGAAAAAAGCAATTTTAACAGGAAATCCTCGTAGTCAAGAAGCATATTATGCTAAATCATTACCAAAGAAAGAATTTGGCTTAGATGATAAGAAAAAACTTGTTTTAATTGTTATGGGTAGTCTTGGATCAACAACTATTTCCAATGCTTTAATGGAAATTATTCCCAAGTTTTCTCAAAAAGATTATGAAGTAATGATTGTAACAGGAAAAGATTATTATGAACAATATCCTAAAGAGGTATCAGAAAATGTTCATATAGTTCCATTCTTGAATAATATGGTTAATCTTTTAAAAAATGTTGATGTTATTGTATCGCGTGCAGGTGCTTCTACGATTGCTGAAATTCTTGCTGTGGGACTTCCTAGTATCTTAGTACCAAGTCCTTATGTTGCCAATAATCATCAGTATTTTAATGCTAAAGAATTAGTTGATAAAAGTGCAGCCTTAATGTTAGAAGAAAAAAACTTTAATAGTGAAAATTTACTAAAAAAGATTGATTTATTACTTGAAAATAGTGTATTATACAAAGAGATGGCTCATAATGCAAAAAGAATGGGAATCATCAATAGTTGTGATAAAATCTATGAAGAGGTAGTAAAGGTGGTGCGAGGTTAATTATGCAAGATGCTATAAAAGAAATGATTGCCTTACATTTAGGAAAAGTATTAATTAATGAAAAAATAAGTAATTATACAACATATCGTGTTGGTGGTAAAGTAAGAGCAATTTGTTTCCCTAAAGGAGAAGAAGAACTTATTACATTAATTAAATTGCTAAAAGAACGTCAAATTAAATATATTGTTTTAGGAAATGGTAGTAATGTTCTATTTAGTGATTTAATGTATGATGGTGTTATTATTAAATTAGATAATTTTAATAAAATAAATATTCAGGATAATATAATTGAAGTAGGTGCAGGTTATCCTCTAATTAAATTATCAAGAGATGCAATGCGTAATTCTTTAGTAGGACTTGAATTTGCATCAGGTATCCCTGGTACTGTTGGTGGTGCTGTTTTTATGAATGCTGGTGCATATGGCGAAGATATGAGTAAAATTGTTTTATCAGTTCGTGTTGTTACTGGTGATGGTGAAATAATTGAATTATCTAATAAAGATATGGAGTTTTCTTATCGTACAACATATTTACAAAGTCATTTAGATTATGTTTGTATTTCTGCTAAATTAAAACTTGAGTATGGTAATAAAGAAGAAATTGAAGAAATAATGAATTCTAGAAAGAAAACGAGAATCGCAACGCAACCACTTAATTATCCATCAGCAGGAAGTGTATTTAGAAATCCTGAAGGAATGTATGCTGGGAAAATAATTGAAGAGATGGGAATGAAGGGTTTTACTGTAGGTAAAGCTATGGTAAGTGAAAAACATGCTAATTTTATTATTAATACAGGTAATGCTAAAGCAAGTGATATCAAAAGAATAATTGATACTATAAAACAAAAGGCTTTAAATAAATACAATATTAAACTAAGAGTTGAACAAAGACTTATAAATTGGGTTGGTGTAAGTGAAAAAGAGGAAGAAGATAAAGAAAATTAAATTTAAAAGTTTTTTAATATTAGTTTTTATTTTATTAATAATTGGTTTATTAATATATTATTATACAACACTTCATATAACAAATATTTTTGTTAAAGGAAATAACTTACTTTCCGAACAAGAAATAATTGAAGAAGCAGAACTAATTGATTATCCAAAAATATATGAAGTAGATATAAATAATATTAAAAATAAATTATTACAAAATGATTTAATAAATAAAGTAACTATTAATAAATCATTATTTGGTAAAATAACGATTGAAATTGAAGAAAATAAAATAGTTTATAAAACAAATAATAATTATATGTTATCAAATGGTAAAATAATAAGTTTAGAAAAAACTATTAATAATATTCCAATATTAATTAATGAAATAGATGATGATATCATTGATAAATTTATCAAAAAGTTTTTATTAATAAATGATGATATTATCACTAAAATATCCAATATTCTATATGCTAAATCAGAATTAGATGATGAAAGATTTATGTTTTATATGAATGATGGTAATTATGTTTATATAACGTTAAGTAAAATAGAATTAATTAATAGCTATAATGAAATATATCCAACATTAGGAAATAAAAAAGGAATATTATATCTTGATAGTGGTAATCACTTTCAAATAAAAGAAAATAAAGAATGATACGAAAAAGTATCATTTTTTCTGTTAAGATTTTTTAGAAATGTCCCATTCAATTATTAAGTAGATAACCAATAAAGGTGAACTTTATTGGAAAAATAATTGTAATTGATGAAATCTAAAA
>CADCJQ010000055.1 GCA_902801795.1 uncultured Erysipelotrichaceae bacterium | reverse complement strand
TTTTTAACTTCTTCTTTCTTTTCTATTTCATTATTATCTTTATCTGTCTTTAATGAATCCCATTTTTTTATTTCTTCATTACTTAAAGTTAATTTATCTTCTTTAATATCATTGTTAATATCTTCAGATAATTCTTCTTTATTATCGGCAAAATAACAACTTACCAAATATAAAGCGACAAATATCGCAGCAAAAGCATATTTATAATTAACAATAATATTTAATATTCCACCAGAAATTATTACCTTACCAACAATATCTTTAACATTTATTTTTTCATCTTCAGTATTATTAGCATCTCCTTTGGTAATAACTTCATCATTTTCTTTTCTTATAATTCGGTGGGTTATAAAATAATCATCTTTTGTAAATGTAACAACATCTCCAACATTATAATTATCCTTTTTATATATCAATACATAATCACCAACATGAATATTATCTTCCATTGATCCAGTTTGAACACTATATATTTCTACTTTGTTAGTAAACCTTAAAATCACATAAATACCTAAAACTACTATAAAGAGAATAAATAATATATTCGTAACTTCCTTATATAATTTAATCATTTGTGCTTTCTGCCTTTACTTCAATTTTTAATCCATAATTAGAATTAGCATTTCTTCCAACTTGAGTATCATTATCACTACTTACCCATTTCCATTCTATTGAATAATTATCATTCTGATTATTATTTAAAATCATCTCTGTAATATTTAATTCACTTGCTGATACATAATGGTCAATCAAATACGTATCATTCTTTTTCAATTTATATTTCATATTTATATGATAAAGATTTGTTTCAATAAAATTGATATCATATTTCAAATTATATTTTGTACTATTTTTTATAGCAAATTGATATGTACCACTACTTTCAGGCGCTATTATGCCACCATCTCCAAATATTTTTAAATCATTTGTTCCATTCCAGGTTAATGGTGTATGGTCATCATCATATACATTTAGTTTTTCTTCATTGATGCTATCATCAATAGTTATAGTTGTACTAGCAACAACTTTACCATCTTTTGTTTTAGCCGTTATTGTTACTACACCATTTTTTATACCTCTAACAACACCATTTGCATCAACAGTAGCAATACTATCATCACTGCTTGTCCATACTAATTCACGATTCGTTGCATTTTGAGGTTTAATTTCTGCCACAACTTGTGTTGTTTTATTACCACTAATTGTACTATCAACAGGAGTTAAAATTATTTCCTGCACATCAACATCTTTTTCTGTAACAGTAATTGTACATGTTGCTGTTTTTCCATTAGAACTTGTCACAGTAATCGTTGCTGTTCCAGCATTTACACCCTTAATTACCCCATTAGAATCAACTGTTACAATATTTGTATCACTACTCTTCCAAGTAAATCCACTTAATGACAAGTTACTAGGATCTACAATAACCGTTAATCCAAACGTATCACCTTTCTTAATACCAATATTATCTTGTGAAAAACTTATCTTTTCTATTTTTGGTAAAGAAGCATTAACAGTTATTATTATACTTGCAACAACTGTACCATCTTTTGTTTTAGCCGTTATTGTTACTGATCCCTTTTTAATTCCTTTAACAACACCTTTTGAATCAACAGAAGCAATTTTACTATCACTACTTGTCCATATTAAAGCACGATTCGTTGCATTCTTAGGTTCTATTAATGTACTTATCTGTGTTATTGAACCTTCATTTATTGTAACTTTATCAGCTACTAATTCAATTTTCTTAACATTAATTACATCACTAACTACTTCTACTTCACATGTTGCTGTTTTACCATTTTCACTTTTTGCAGTAATAGTAGCCTTTCCAACATTTATACCTTTAACTATACCATTAGAATCAACTGTTACAACATTTGGATTACTACTTGTCCATACTAGTTTACTATCTGCTAATTCGCTAAGTTTTATTGTTACAATTAAATTTATTGCTTCGCCTTTTCCTATACTAATCGTTTTTTCTAAGAAAACAAGACTTTCAATTTCTTTAGCAACCGGTTTACACTTGTCATTATCACACACTATCTCAATAGTATCTGTTTTACCACCAGGATTATTTTCATACTCTTTATTCTTTTTCATAAGAGTACAATTATGAATTAACAAAAATATTATTACTATAATTAGTATTATTTTAATAATCCAATCAAGGGTTTTATTGTTATTTATTTTCTTCATTTTACACACTCCATTATTCTACCCTTTAAAGTCTATAAAATTTATAGACTTTAAACGAAAGAATAATCATTTAATTATTCTTTGTTTTATTAATCAGTACTTAATTTTTGTCTTGCTGTTAATGTTACTGGAATAGTAAGATTTGTTCCAGCAGCTGCTTTATCAGTAGTATCTTTTCCCTCAAGATCTGCTACAGTACCTGTCCAAGTAACGGTAACTACAACAGTAGCAGTCATATTTGATGCTGCATATGGAATTGTTTGAACACCATTAGTTCCAGATGTAACAGTAGCAGTCATACCAGCAGGTAAAGTTGCATTAGCATCTACTGCTGCGGATAATAATACATCCACTTCTGATCCAGTAGCATCAACAGTAAATGATACAGTACCACTATCTCCAGGAGCTATTGTATCATTTTTACCAGTATGAGTTGTCCAAGTAATATCATTTATGTCAAAGTCTAAATCTAAATTAGTATCTTCAATGTCAGTATTATTAACTTTAACAGACCAAGCAGCAGCTTTAATAGTTCCTTCTGCTTCTGCAGTTGATCTATAAATTGCATAAGTAGTATAACTAACAGCAACTAATAATAGTAAAACTGCAACAATTAAGAATTTCTTGTTTCCTTTCATTATTTTTACACCTCCTTTACTGCAATTTTCGTATTGAAAAAAGTAACTAACACTATTGTATTGCATTACTCTTTACCTTACTTTTAGAGTATATCATGAGTATATGTTTTTTTCAATGTTTTTCAAAAAATTTGTCGGATTTTACATTTTTTTTACTAAAAAAAAACTAACATTTCTGTTAATAATTTGTACTATCTTCAAAATTTATTTTTAAAAAAAATTACATACTTTTGTGAGTTATAACATAAACCCCGTCATCATTTCGCAAAATAATTTGCTCATGATTATTAGCAATATTTTTTAATGAAACACGATATAAATCTTTATTCTTATAATTTACAACAACATCATAATTAAAAACATCATCATTGTTAACAACTTCCAATTTTCCATTTAAATTATAAGCCTTTAAATTATTAATACTACTTATCAATTCTTTTTTTACATCACTACTTTTATTTTTACCACAACCAACTAAAAACAAACACAAAACTAATAAAAAAATCAAATATTTTTTCATAAAACCTCACTTTTCAATTAATTATATTGCCATAAAAAAAATATATTCATGAATATTTTAAAAAAAATTGGTTATATTATTAACAAAAGGAGGAAAAAATGCATTTATTACAAAGATCATGTCTTGTACTTACTATTATTGGTGCAATAGTTTGGGGACTAATTGGAGTTTTCGATTTTAATCTTGTTGAAACAATATTTGGCGATAATAGTATGATATCAAGAGTTATTTATACACTTGTTGGTATTGCAGGACTAATTAATATTTATTTATTATTTACAGATATAAAAGATTAAAAAAAATATACCGCGCGGTATATTTTTTTATATAGTTTCAACTAATAAACTTTCAATTTTATCCAAAACTTCTTCTCGACCTTTTTTGGTAACAGAAGAAAATTCAATTATATCATCTCCTGGAGTAATATCAATTGTTTCTTTAATTACTCTTAAGTTTTTATCATGTTTACTACTACTAACTTTATCTGCTTTATTAACAATTATTGTTACAGGAATATCATAATATTTTAAAAATTGATACATTAAAACATCATCATCTGTTGGTTTAATTCGAAAATCAACTAACATAAATACTCTTTTCATTTCCTTACGTTTTTCTAAATATTCTTCTATCATCAAACCCATTTTCTTTTGTTGTTCACGATTAACAGAAGCATAACCATAGCCAGGAACATCAACTATATAAAAAGCATTATTAGCAAGATAAAAATTTAATGTTTGAGTTTTACCAGGAGTAGCTGATGTTCTTGCTAAACCTTTTTTATTTAAAATTGTATTAATAAAGCTACTTTTTCCAACATTACTTCTACCAACAAGTAAAAATTCTGGTAGTTCTTCAGCCGGATATTGACTAACTCTAGTTGCTATTACTTTTAAAAAGGCATTATTCACTTTCATTAAAATCACCTTCTTCATTATCTTTTATATATTTTTCACATAATACATCTAAATCTTCTATTAATTTATCAGCATCTATAATATTATATAATTTAGCACCTGAAGCAAATTTATGACCCCCACCATTATATTTTTCTGCAACCTGATTAATAATAGGACCACGTGATCTTATTGATACTCTAAAATTTCCATTTTTAATATCTTCAGTAATAAAAATCCAAACATAAATTCCATCAATATAATTAAAATTACCTATCATATTACCCGGAGCCGCTGCATCAACACCATACTCATCTAAAATATTATTAGTTATTTTCATAAAAGCAACGCCATGCTCTGTTATTTCCATACTAGTTGCAATAAAACCTTCTAATCTAACTTCTGATAAAGGTCTTGCATAAAGCGGTTCATATAATTTAGTAATATCTAACTGATATTTATTTATTAATTCTCCAACTAAATAAAATGTTTTAGGAGATGAGTTATTAAACATAAATCGATTAGTATCTGAAATAATTCCCCAAAAAAGTTGTTTAGCAATTTCTTCATCCATTAATAATTCGGTATTATTGATTAATTCAAGAACAATTTGACTTGCACTACTTGCCGTTATATCAATATATTCAAGGGAATTTTCACTAAATTTATCAATAAAGGGATGATGATCTATTTTAATAATATCGGTAAATTTTGATAAATCATCAATACCATCAATTCTTCGAATATCTGGCGTAT
>CADCJQ010000054.1 GCA_902801795.1 uncultured Erysipelotrichaceae bacterium | reverse complement strand
ACATATATCATTAAATAAAACATTCGTATTCTCGCCACTTGTATAATAATATATTGGTTGATGTCCATATCCATCTAATGAATCTTGCGATGCTCCAGTATATAATGTTGCTCCATTACTTTTATAATCCATTTTTACTACTTGATATGGATTATCTATTTTCTTTTCAATGAAATCACCATATACCGCTAATTTAATACTAGCATAATGATTTTTAAAATCTGTTGAAGTTCCCTTATGAGCGGTATATGTAGCATTAGGATCTGTATCACTTATTAAAACTGTATCACTAATCCACATTCTTAATTTATAATTTTTAGATACCTTATTTGATGTATTTCCTTCTATCGTTTCTACCCACATTCTTTTATTATTTATACTTTGATAAGTAACAGCATCTAAAAGATATGTTTCATTATTATTTTCATCTATTTCTACTAAATCAAATCTTAAATCTTGATCGCGAAATCTTATTAAATCGGCATCATCTTCTCCGTATAAAAGTTTTATTTCATAATAAATATCTTGATTAGTTGTATTAACACCATCAATACTAAATTCGATAACATTATCTGTTAATTCTCTTGCTTCTGTTGGACTTAATGGATAAGCATTATTAAGTAAAATATTATTACTTTCATCATTTAAATGTAAATATAAATTACTAGCAATTAATTTTTGATTACTACCTTCTCGATAATAATTAAACCATGAAAAACTTACTCCTAATAAAACAATTAATACTATTAAAATGGGTATTATAATTTTTTTCATATCATTCACACCTTTACCGTACTATATAAAAAATTATATCATAAAAAAAACAATAATACATATATTTTAGGAATTTTTCCATTTAATTTACATCATTTCAAAAAAACCACCAATAATGGTGGCTCATATTATTCAATAGAAATTTGTTTTTTACTTATTTCGGCTTTTGTTGGTGCTACTATTTTTAATGTACCATCTTCAAATGATGCATGAATGTTTTCATCATCAATATCGCCAAGATAGAAAGAACGTTCCATCGTATTAAAACGTCTTTCACGTCTAATATATTTCTTTCCTTCATGTTCTTCTTTCTTGAAATCCTTTTTAGCACTTATCGTTAAAGTACCTTTGTGACATTCAATTTTAATTTCATCTTTCTTAAATCCTGGAAGATCCATTTCAACATGGTATTTTCCATCTTTCTCATAAATATCACAATTATTTCCTTTGCTAGAATCAAAAGCCTCTAACATATCTTCATAAAATCTACTTGGTAACATATTCATCTCTTCCTTTCTTTATTTATTACTATTTCGATATTATATTACAAATCATTTCTGTTAATTCATTAGGATTTTCGACTGTAAGTCCATTAATAAGAAGGGCCATATTATATAATACTTTTGTATAATCTTTTAATTCTGTTTCCTCTTTACTATTATATAACGACATTATCTTATTATACACAGGATGTTCTTTATTAATTAATAATACTTTATTAGCAGAGACATTTTCACTATTAGGCATTGCCTTAAGTACTTTTTCCATCTCTAAAGATATTTCTCCCGTAGTTACTAATGAAACAGGATGATTTTTTAACTTATCACTAAATTTAACATCATTAATATTTAAAGTATCTTTCATTAAAGTTAATAAGTCTTTATTTTCTTCATTGGTTTTCTTTAATTCATCATCTTCTTCTTGATTTTCATTTTCATCTAAGACATTACAAAACTCTAATTCTTCAAATTTATGCATAGATTTAATCGTAAATTCATCTAAGTAATCCGTTAAGAATAATACTTCAATTCCTTTATCTAACATATTCTCTACTTGTGGCATATTTTTAATTTTCGCAATAGATTCTCCACTTGCATAATATATTTTCTTAGCATCTTCACTAAGTCTTTCTTTATATTCCTTAAGAGTTACTAATTTATCATCATGACTTGAATGAAACAACAATAAATCTTGTAACATTTCTTTATTCATACCATAACTTGAATAAATACCATATTTAATTTGATTACCAAATTCTTTAAAGAATTTCTCATAATCTTCTCTTTTTTCATTTAATAATTCAAGCAATTCTTTTTTTATTTTTGTTTCAATACTTCGCGCAATTGTTTTTACTTGATGATTTAATTGCATTGTTTCTCTTGAGATATTAAGATCAATATCCTCACTATCAACAATACCTTTAACAAAGCTAAAATAATCTGGTAATAAATCAGCACATTTATTAGTTATTAAAACACCTTTAGAATATAACTCTAATCCTTTTTCATACTCTTTTGTATAATAATCCATACTTGCATGCGAAGGAATAAAAAGTAAAGCATCATAACTTACCATTCCTTCAACACTACTTTTAATAATATGTAAAGGATTTTCATAATCATAGTATCGATCTTTATAGAAATTAAAATAATCTTCATCTTTAACATCAGTTTTCTTCTTTTTCCATAAAGGTACCATACTATTAATGGTTGTCTCTTCTATTTTCTTATCTACTTCTTTATCCATCACAATGGGATACGTTATATAATCAGAATACTTCTTAATAATTCGTTCTAAGTTATAAGAATCAAGATATTCACTATACTTATGATTATCATTATCTTCTTTCAAATATAAAGTAATTTCTGTTCCATTACTATCCATAGTAGCATCAGATATTAAATAACCATCAGCTCCTTCAGATTCCCAAAGATAGGCTTTATCATCACTAATACTACGACTTAAAACAGTAACTTTATCGCTTACCATAAAACTTGAATAGAATCCAACACCAAATTGACCAATAATATCAATATCTTCTTTCTTTTCATTTTCAAGTTTAAATAATTCACTACCACTTCTAGCAATCGTACCTAAGTTATTCTCAAGTTCTTCTTTGGTCATACCAATACCATTATCACGAATAGTAATAGTACGTTTATCTTTATCAAAAGATACTTTAATTTTTAAATCTTCTTTCTTAACATCTAAATTCTTATCTGTTAATGATTGATAATATAATTTATCAAGCGCATCCGAAGCATTAGATATTAATTCTCTTAAAAAGATTTCTTCATTCGTATAAATCGAATTAATCATCATATTAAGAATCTTCTTTGATTCTGTTTTAAATTCTTTTTTCTTCATTTTGTCGTCTCCTTTTGTTTACATAATAGTTATAAAACATTTTTTAGCAAATGTCAAGCAAGAGTGCTAATTTTTTTTATTTTTTTTAATTTAGGATAATTTATCTTTGTTTTTATACTTTATTACAACAAAAAAATATAGTGTTTTTACACACTATATTATACAAGGCCTTAATATTTATTTTACAATGTAAGGACTTGCTCCAGTTCCATCTCCATATGTTATAGAGGTTCCTTGTTTAAGTGAAATGACAGGACGCAATCCGAAAGTGTTATTACCACCAGCGCTGCCAAAGCTACCCGAAGAACGGACGCCGAACCCGTTGGCGACACCGGTGTTGAATAAGCGAGGCGACAAAGACCAATAATTTGCTCCCGTAGTTAAATAGAAATTAGCATTGGCTGTTCCTATCTTTCCTCCTGCCATACTCATTTCATCAATAGTTATTAAGCCTACGGGATAGTCTAATAATCCATTTCCGTTTGTACTTTCTTTGGTAAAGGAATCAGCTACTCTATTACATTTCGTACTTGGATTAAATGCTATATAATTTCTATTGTATCCTGAATATAAAAAATGAGTTGACAATGAATTTGTTAGTGTTCCTCCGTTTGGATTTAATCCTCCTAACTCGTGAATACTCCTATCATTACAATATACTGCATCTTCCATCTTTGCATCATACTCTGTACTATCGATATTCTCTTCGTACCACTGTTCTACCACCCTCTTGGCATTTGATTCAGTTGTTCCATTTTCAAGACTTTCACTTACTACATTTTCGATTGTCTTTCCATTTGTTAATATAAAATACATATAATAATTATTTCCACTTGCTGTGAAATATGCAAAATAATATCTTATACTTGAACATGTTGTTGTTCCCGCTGTTCCACAAGTATAATGATGATTTGCATCTAATGTGTCACTTACATTTGTCAATGTATAATTTGTTCCATTCCATGTTACTCCATTACCAAATTTAGAACCAATTTCATAATCACCATTTGTTACACTATACACTGTTCCCCACATATAACCATTATATGCTGGTGAATTATTTAAGCCTGTTCCAGAGAATGGAAATGTATTTGTATCAGTACCATCTACATTTAATGTTATTTGTCTTGCGGTTCCTTCGGTATTTTCACATGCTGGATTATCTGCTGTTCCGGTGTTTTCACCATTATATATTAACTTTGTTCCACCTGTTTCTGTTGTTCTTATTATTTGCCAACATTTTCCAGCAAAATAGACATTATTATCTACATTCCCACGATAATAAACTACAGGATAAGCATCATTTTCCGTTCCTGCTCTTACATATAATCCTTCTCCATTATCAAGAACTCCATCACTATCTGTATCTCCTGATATCTTACTAAAATCTATTCCAGTACTTGCAGATACATTAGTACTAGCAATATTATCCATTACGGCATTCATTCTTAATGTATTATATATTGGTTCATCTACCCAAATACCTTCATTTGCTTCTACTTTTATTTGAAAACTTGCGCCACTACTCTGTAAATTATTCCATTCTTCGGTTGTAAAGACTACTCTATCTCCTACCCATTCACTTGTTGTTCCCATTAAATCTGATTCTAATCCATCATAGGTATCACTTATTGCTATTTTATTTTTATCAATATAGGCTTTAATAGTTATTGAACCATTTACTCCACTCGGTGTTCCACTTGTAGTATTTGGTTTAATATAACCTACTAATAATTGTTGATCTCCTACAATTGTATTACCTGACATTCTTTTATAAATTGTGGCATTTTTACTATTTCTTGCTGTAAAATAATCATCATTATTTGTTCCTAAATCACTATTTATAGTTACATCAATACTTATCGGTACTTTTTTACCACTTGATGAAATATTAGTATTTACTGTTGAGATAAG
>CADCJQ010000053.1 GCA_902801795.1 uncultured Erysipelotrichaceae bacterium | reverse complement strand
ATGATTATTTTGCAAATGTGGTAGGGTATGCGACTGCTGCGGACTTACCAGACGCGTCCAGTACTATCGCAAGTCAATTAAGTACATTAAATAATAATGCTACACAATTCGCAACCATAACAAGACCTGTTTATTTAGGAACATCCTATGGTGGAGATGCAACAGTTAAAAGCATGCATTTTGAAAACTATCATTTATATTTTTATTATTTTCATACTGCAGGTAGTTATGATGTTAAAACAGCATATGGATCAATGTATTCTATGGCATCAAACTGGTGGTTTATTGCACCAACACAATATATTGCCGATGGAACAGTATATGCTTATAGAATATTAGGATTAACAATTAAAGGAAGTGGACATGATTTTCCTACTAATCCTGTATATCAAAAAACAACTACTATACATACTGATAACTATGATTATTCTCGTGCTGTGACTTTTAGTTGGATAAATGCACAAGCTTATACAATAAACGCAGGTGCTGGTTATATGTATATGACAATACTTTTTGTTGATAATGAATAGTAATATTATTATTTCCACTTACCAATTACATAAACTTTAAAAACACCATCACTACTAACATTATCATTTCGCCACAATGTTATATTAAATGTAGTTGATGTTACGTTGCGTGCGCTACCCCAATAATATCCGGTACCCCATTTTGTTATACTTATAAAAACGCATGGTGGCGCAACAAATGTAAATGGTAACTGATATGGTCCTAATACACGTCCATAAAATCCGCCAACACTCGCTTCAGGTGCAAAACTACCGGATGTTACTTCTCTCCAACCTTCTGCTGTACCATTATAATATTTACGATATGACCATGATGTGTTTGATGAGGTTGAGTGTTGATCTTCAATAGCATTATTATTTAGTGGAATAACAGATAAATACGTTTTTAAACCTATATATAAAAAGTTTGTAATTGCGGGAGGTCGTTAAAAATATCCCGCTTTATCTAGATATACAAAGATGGCGGTTACCTAAGCCGCCGCAAAGGAGAAATTAAACATGAATAAAATTGTTTTCGGAAACTTTAAATATGACGTTCTTCCAAGTGGATTTAGCGTTCATACTGATGCATTCCGTGCTCTGATCAAAGCTGACGGAATCCAGCTGGGTGATATTGAAGAAGTTGTTTCTGATCCTTCAAATATTGCTCGTATTGAAATTAAAAACGAAACAGAAACAGAAGTTCTGCGTATTGTAACTGGTTATAGCGTAATTACTAAACTTGAAAAAATGTTTGATTATGTCTATGATACAAGCGTAGATGAAGAGACAGGCGAAATCACAGAGAGCAAATGCGATGTCATTCTTGTAGAATTAAGTGTTCCTGGTCTGAAAGAGCAGACTGAAAAGAATACTTCTGACATTGAGTATATTGCTATTATGTCTGATATTGAACTGTAATAAGGAGGAATGTTATGAATCATAGCAAGAATTTTGAAAAGATTAAAGGATATTATGACAAAGGTCTTTGGTCTGTAGAAAGAGTAAGAGCAGTAGTTGGTAAGCCACTCGGTATTACTGCTGAAGAGTTTACAGAAATTACTAATCTTCCTTATTAAACTTAGTTATAAATGGGGTACCTATACTTAGGTACCCCAAAATTTTTTTCTCCTTGACCTAGTATCGCCACACACCTTGGACAATTTTGATTAACAATCTTAATGCTAAAATTATATATAGTAGCGAAAAAAGCTAGAACAATTTTATATGTGCATTGTAAAGAAAAGGATATTATTATGATGAGATATAATCCAATGATGGCTCAAAATAATTCACAAGCACAGTTTATGCAACCTTATGGAAATAAAAATTATAATGAACCTCCTACAAATATTATATGGGTGCAAGGCATAGATAGTGCGAAGAATTATCCTATTCAGCCTAATGAAATCTTACTTATGTTAGATCAAAGAGATGAAGGATTTTTTTATATTAAAGTATGTGATAATATAGGCATGTCAAATTTAAGAGTTTTTAATTTCACAGAGATAACCACAGGGGTTGAAGAACAAAAAAATTTAAACAATAACTTACAACAGCAAACTGATAATATAGATTTTTCACAATTTGTAACCAAAGATGAAATGGCTCGTATGATAGAGGAAAGGTTGATGCAAAATGACAAAACTATATCAACAACTAAACCAGTCACAATTATCAAAAAATAATAACAATGGATTGCAACAGATGATAAATATAATGAGCCAAAGTAATAATCCAATGCAATTAATGCAGATAATGGCACAAAGCAATCCTCAATTACAAAATATTTTAAATTTAGTTCAAACAAGCCAAAAAAGTCCAAAGACTTTATTTTTTGAAATGGCACAACAAAGAGGTGTAGATCCTCAACAAATTCTACAAATGTTACAGCACTAACGAAGATATATTAGTATTATAATAATTATAATACTTTTATATATATAAATTATTGGGAAAATAAAATAGTAAGGAGGCATAGTTTTATGGCTATGGAAAATGGAACGTTAAGTGCTAGTGATGTGGCTTTATTAAGTGGAAATGGCGGCATGTGGGGCGACGGGTCTTTCATGTGGATTTTTGCATTATTAATTCTTGCTGGCGGCGGATTCAATGGATTCGGTTGGGGTAATGGATTTGGCTATCAGCCACAGTATGCAACTCAAGATTTTGTTCAGAATGGTTTTAACTTTAATAATCTTCTTGATCAGAATAGAGATATTCTTAATGCTATTTCTAAAGATACTGCTGATACTATTACTGCTATTAAAGATGGCAATGCGGCTACTATTAGAGAGTTTGGTAATGTTGAATCTGCTTTAGCTACAGCTATTCAGCAACAACAGACATGCTGCTGCGAAATCCAGAGAAATATTGATGCAGTAAATTATAACGCTGCTTTAAATACAGCAAGTATCAATGCAAACACCACAGCACAAACACAGAAAATTTTAGATGCTATTAGTAGCAATCGAATGGCAGATATGCAGAATCAGATTAATGAACTGCAACTTGCTAATGCAACTAGTAATGTCTTAAGATACCCAAATAGTTGGACATATAATGCGGGTATGAGTCCATTTTGCAGCGGTGGATGCAATTGTGGAATGTAATTTCTAGCTATAAAACGAGCATATTTAGTATGTCTTTAATATTATTTGAGCATATATAGTATGCCTTTTTTTGAATTATCTTACAAAAAAGGGTGTACACATTTTTTTTACCTAAAAATGAATACCCTTAAAAAATTTTAGATTAAGGGAGATAAAACAATCATGCTTCAAGTATATAGCATAGCACAAACTTTAACTGATAATACATATGTTAATTTCATTAATAAATCCATAGAAAAAGGATGTACTAGTATTCAGTTAACACCTAATACAATTCAATTAAATAAACCTGGTGTATATATGATTTATTGTAATGCAGATGTTACTGCGGACGCAGTAGGAGATGTACAAATACAATTATATAAAAATGGTACAGTAGTTCCAGAAGCAAAAAGTACTAGTACCGCCGCGACCGATTCTATAGTACCTCTTTATTTTACTACTCTTGTTAAGGTACAAAATGTATGCTGTCAAAATCCTGCAATAATTCAAGTTATGTATACAGGTCCGGCTGCTACTGGTGATACTAATTTATGTGTTACTAAATTATGTTAGGTATATTATGACTATTGAAGAAATATATAGCGAAATTGCGCAACATATGATTTTAGGTATGATGATTCATGAACAATATGCTAATTATTATCATTTTTTAGGTTTAGAAGGATATAAAACTTGTCATGAATATCATTTTTATGAAGAAACATATAATTATAGATGTTTATGTAATTATTATACACATTATCATAACCGATTAATTAAAGAATCTAAAATTATTACACCAGAAGTAATTCCAAGTAATTGGTATCAATATACCAGAGAAGATGTAGGAAATAGTATTATTAGAGAAAGTATTAAATCTGGAATAGAAGATTGGATTAAATGGGAACAAGATACAAAAACTTTATATACTAAAATGTATCAAATGTTAATAGATATTGGAGAAATCGCTGATGCTAATTTTATTAAAACTTTTATTTGTGATGTAACTAATGAAATTGCTGAAGCACAAAAAGAATTATTACAATTAATGGCTATTAATTTTGATATGCCAACTATTATAACTGAGCAATCTAAAAAAATAAAATATTATACAAAGGAGATTGCTAAAATATTATGTTAGATTTAGAAATAATAAATGAAACAATAACAGAATTAGAACAATGTGATGATACTAATTTCTCAGTATGTGAAAAATTAGCAATATTATATATAGTTCGAGAACATTATAAACCCGATATAACAAAACAAAATATAACCAAATAATTATATGGGATTGTCTTATTTTTTTAGACAATCCCATTTTTTTATTAATTAACCTAAATTGTCCTTGACTCTTGAAAAAAATTTTGTTACACTGTAGTTAGATAGGATTAATTATAGTAAATAAAATATAATGAATTAATTTTGTTAATTAAATAGTAATATTACAGCTATTGATAATAAAATTCCAACTTTTAGTTATGCTAGTAATAAACTTACTTTTGGTAAACTAATTTTCTTTTTTGGCGGATATACAACAACAGGTAATACTGGACAATATAATTTTCCATCTGGGACATTTCCTACTGCTTGTCTTATTGTTATACCTATTTGTAGTCAAGTCGGATATGGGGCGGCTTCAACAATTACTGCAGCTGTTTTACATAAAAATAGTTTTCAATATTTTACTTATGGACCAGCTAATATGGCTCATAGTTTTGTAGCAATTGGATATTAAATAAAAGGTGAAATAGCATAATAAATATTCCAATAAACTTGGTCTAAAGGCACTCCTCCATTACTAATCATTATAACAGCTCCATCACTAGCCCAAATATTAATATAACTAGTATAGTTTAATGGAAAAGAAGTTGGTATTAATATACGATGAGGTGGACGATATTTTGGAGGTAATGTTAATATTGTCGTATTATAAGGACAAGACATATTATATCCTCGAAATTCTACAAAACCAAGATAATATCTTAATGTTACATAACGACTAATATCGCCACCTTGATAAATAGTTTCTATTTCAGTAGTAATTAATTTACTATTTACTTAACCAAATTAATTCATTAAATAAAATTTAAGGAGAA
>CADCJQ010000052.1 GCA_902801795.1 uncultured Erysipelotrichaceae bacterium | reverse complement strand
TTTTAGATTTCATCAATTACAATTATTTTTCCAATAAAGTTCACCTTTATTGGTTATCTACTTAATAATTGAATGGGACATTTCTAAAAAATCTTAACATCATTTTTTTCTTTCAAAAATCACGATGGACTCGCAATGGGTTGTATGTCCATACTTGCATTGTACCTAAACCTTGTATGTTCGTATTTAATATGTCTTTGACAAACAAAGAACCTACCTTGTATATGCATTACTTATATAAAAATCTATATTACACAATTTTATCACAAAAAAAGGAAGATTCGTCATCTTCCTATATACATATTTATTCTTTTGATTTTCCTTAGAATTTTAATACACCAAAAACATTTTTTGCATTTTCATATATTGATAAATCATTTTCATTATTCATATTATACATAACAAACTGTTTATTAATACCTTTAAAACTAGAATCTTGCACACATCCAGCATATGTATATTTTACTAAGTTTCTTTTATAACCAACTTTTATAGTATTTCCATCACGTATTTTTATATATTTCTTTGTGTTTTCATCAATCCACAAAGAACCTTTATCTCCTACTTTTATTTCTTCACGATTTTCCTTTTTTCCTTTGTAAACCTTAACTTTATTAAAAAGCAATTCTAACTGTATTCCTTCTGCATTTACTTGATCAATTACGAATATTTCATTTGTATCGATATCCCTCACAATATATTCAATTTGAAATGAAGATGATTGATCAGATGCCCTTGTATCATCATGAAAAAATGTATCTAAGTATTCAACAGTTCTTTTCGGTTTGTTTTTTACAATATCTTGTTTCTGCACAAATGATGTTTTCACTGTTTTTTTCATCAATAAAGTAATCACTATAGCTCCTATAGTCATTATCAATACAATAATTCCAACTAAAATTAATACTTCATTTATTTCCATATTCCTCGCCTTCCATTATAATTTTAACAGAAAAATATCTTTTTATCAACATTATGTTAATTGTTATATTTGAAAAAATGTTTTATTCCAAACATTTTCATCATGCTACACATACGAGGTTGATAGTTTTATTAAACCTGTTTCCATTGTCAACCTTTTTCCCAAAAAATACATTTTTTTCAAAAATCAGTAATTTTTATCAATTTTATGTCCTTATGTAATCTTCTCAAATCCTTATTTATCAACACTTTTACGACATAGCAAACAAACTGTTTCTACGTGATATGTTCTTTTAAACATATCAACTAAATTAACTTCATTAATTATATAATTATCTTTTAATAACTCCAAATCTCTTTTTAAAGTAAACATATCACATGATACATAAATTAAATACTTTGAATTAATTTTTTTTAAATAAGCAATTGTTTTTTTATCAAGACCACTTCTTGGAGGATCAATGATACATAAATCAATATTATTAAATGTATCAATATAGTCTTCAACTCTACCATTAATGACTTTAATATTAGAAATAATATTCTTTTTTATATTATCTATAGCATTTAAAGAAGCTTCTTTATTAACTTCAATTGATGTAACTTCACCTACTTTATCACTAATTAATATTCCCCATAAAGATGTTCCACTATATAAATCTAAGGCTTTGTTTATTTTTTTATCTTTTAAATATCTTTGAATAATTCTATTAATATTTTCTAAACCTTGTTTATTAACTTGAAAAAAAGCCTTCGAAGTAATTTTAAATATTTTATTATCAATTATTTCTTCTTGATAACCATTTCCTTTAACTATTTTATTATTCGAAATAATTGTATCAACATCATCAAAATATGTAATAAAAAAATCATCAACTATTCCATCAACATCTAATAATACTTTACCATTATTACTTTTAATAATAATTTTCGTAATATTATAATCACTCATGCTAATCTTATTTAGTTCATTTATTACTCTATTAATTCTATCATCTAATAAATAACAATAATCAACTTTAATAATTTCATGAGTTCTTTCTTGATAAAACCCAATTTTATCATCTTTAACATGTAAAGTAACTTTATTACGATAATTCATATCTTTTGTTTCATAAAAATGATCACATCTACCTAGTAATTCTAATGCTTTTTCTTTTTTAAACTTAATCTCTTCCTCATATGTTGTATGTAAAAAATTGCATCCTCCACATTTATTAAATAATGGACAAATACTATCTATTCTTTGATTACTTTTTTCGATTACTTTATCTAACTTTGCTTCATTATAATTCTTTTTTTCTTGAGTAACTATTACATCAACTATTTCACCGGGTAATGCTTTATCTACAAAATATATTTTATTAGAATCTTTTGCAATGCCTCTTCCAAAATGATCAAATTTAATTATTTTTAATTCCATAAATAACACCTATAAATATTATAGAATAAAATTATTAAAATAACAAATATTAATAATGGTGATTTATGAACTATCTTGCTAACTTAAAAAAAGAAAAAAACTTAAGTGATTTAATTATTAAAGAAATAACTATTAATAATCAAGTAATAGCCATTATTGAAATAGATACGATAACTAATAGTACAAGTATTAATGATTTTATTTTAAGAAAAATAAGTTACTTAGAAAAAGAAAATAATATTTATGAATACTTATATAATAATTTACCATGTATTAATATCAAAAAAATAAATAATTATAATGATTTAATCACAATGTTAGTTAATGCCTTTACTATAATTATTGTAGATAATAAAGTATTAGGAATAGAAACCATTAATTACCCTTTAAGAAGTGTTAGTGAAAGTACTAATGAAAAATCAATTACTGGGCCTAAAGATAGTTTTATTGAACACTTTAATACTAATGTTGGTTTAATAAGAAAAAGAATTAAATCTAAAGAACTAAAATTAGAAAATATTACTATTGGTAAATATACTAATACTAACGTTGGTATTATGTATATTAATAATATAACTAAATTACCATTAAAAGATAAATTAATAAAAAAAATTCAAGAAATAAATATTGATGGTATTATTGATAGTAGTTATTTAAAAAAATATTTAACTAAAAGTAAAAGTTTATTTCCAACCATAAAATCAACAGAAAGACCGGATGTTGTATCCCAAGCTTTATTAGAAGGTAAAATAATAATTATTGTTGATAATAGTCCTAATATTTTAATATTACCTAGTTTTTTTATTGATTACTTTCATACAAGTGATGATTATTATCAAAAACATCTTAATATTACATTCATCAGAATAATTCGGTTATTTGCTTTTATTATTGCTCTTTTATTACCATGTTATTATATTGCTATAACTACTTATAATGTTGATTTTATTCCCATTAATTTATTAGTTAATTTTATATCACAAAGATCAAGTGTTCCCTTCCCTGCTTTTATTGAAGCTTTTATTATGATAATATCTTTTGAAATATTAAGAGAAAGTGATATGCGAATACCTAGTACTCAAGGTTCTGCTATTAGTATATTAGGTGGTTTAGTCTTAGGAGAAGCCGCGGTATCCGCAGGTATTATATCCCCTATTATGATTATTGTTATTGCTATAAGCGCTATTTCATCACTTGTCTTTCAATCTGTTGAAGTTGTTAATGCCATCAGATATTGGAGATTTATTTTAATAATTCTTTCTTCACTTTTAGGTATATATGGTATTTTTATAGGTATTATATTAATAATAAGTAATTTATCCGATACTAAAAGTTTTGATGAAGACTATCTTTATCCTTTTGCACCAATTAACTTTAAAGAACAGAAAGATGGTTTTATAAGAACTAATGAAAAAATAATGTTACGTAATCCCATATTATCTAATAACCATATACGAGGTATTCAAAAATGAAAAAATATCTATTATTAATAATCCTTTTCTTAACAGGATGTACGAAATATAATGATTTAAATGAACTTGCTATTATTAAAAGTATTGGTATAAGTCATGATAATGAATATACGCTTTTTGCAGAAATAATTGATGAAATTGATAAAGATAATAATCCTATAACGAAAGTAATTGAAACCAAAGATAAAGATTTAAATAAACTCTTTAATAATATTAAACTATTAGTTAATAAAGAAATCTATTTTTCTCATATTGATTTATTAATACTAGATATTAATTTAAATAATAATGATTATCAAAAAATTATTAATTACTTTTTAGAACATCATGAATTTCGTAATGACTTTCTTTGTGTTTTATCCAAAGATATTAAAAATGTTTTAGAAAACGCTAAATATGATGAAATAGAAGATTTAATAACCACTAATAAAGAATCTAAAAATATTATTAAAATTAGTTTTGAAGAAATAATGAAAAATTATCTTGATAAACAAGTGTTTACCATATCTGAAGTATCTTATAATGAAAAAATAGTCTTTGATGGTAATTACAGGTATCAAAATAATAAATTAGAAAGGATAACTAATGAAAAAAAATAATATTGAAATTAATCTTTTAACAATGATGTTAATAGAAGCCATTATATTATTATTCTTTTTTAAAGAAAGTTTACTAAATATCCTAATATCTTCTATTATTGTTCTCTTTCTTCTTCCCTTAATTAATCACTTTAAAAGAAATAAACTATTTGATGTAATAACTCTCTTAATAAGCTTTTTTATTATCTTTTTCTTAATTAAAGAAATAAGTATCTTTATAACCTATAATTTACTTAAATATTATTCCACTACTCTTATTGTTATTAGTATTATCATAACTACATTAATAGTAACCAAAAATGGATATCATACTTTTATTAAAACTTTAGAAATATGTAGTTACTTCTATTTATTAATTAAACTAATATCTTTTATTTTAATTATTCCTAATATAGACATTACTAATTTTAATAATACTTTATTAACAGAATTAACTATCAATAATCATCTTATTTATATAACCTTATTTCTTCTATTTATACTTATATCAATAAAATCTATTACTAATAAATTACCAAATAATAAAATGTATACTTTATCCTTCATAAATCCCTTAATAATGAAAACTATTATTATTCTAGTTATAGGAAAAACTTTATTTAATATTTATCCCTATCCTTATGTTAATGTATTAAAAAGAATAAAGTATTTAGACTTTATTGAAAGAATGGAAGGAATACTATCATTCGAATATCTCTTTTGTTTCTTCTTTACCATATCATTCTTTACTATAGTTATTAAAAATGTATTAAAAAAGGTTCTAGAATTTCTGGTGTGAAGTAAAATTTACTAAAATTATTGTTACATATGACTAAAACAGGTATTTTCATTGTTAATTTTTAAATACCTGTT
>CADCJQ010000051.1 GCA_902801795.1 uncultured Erysipelotrichaceae bacterium | reverse complement strand
GGTGGTGGTAGTGGAATGGTTTTATGCTGTCAGCCAATATTTGATTGTATTAAGTCTTTAAAAAAACAAGATTCATTAGTTATTATGATGACCCCTAGTGGAAAAACTTATAATCAAGAACTTGCCTATGATTTAAGCAAGAAGAAACATTTAATTATTCTTTGTGGTCATTATGAAGGATTTGATGAAAGAATTCGTCGTATTTGTGATTTAGAAATAAGTATTGGGGATTTCATTTTAACAGGAGGAGAGATTCCAGCAATGGTCTTAGTAGATAGTATTACAAGGCTGCTTCCAGGAGTAATTGATAGTGAAAGCAGTTTAAATGAATCATTTAATAATTCTTTATTAGATTATCCTGTTTATACAAAACCAAGAGTTTATGAAGGTATGGAAGTACCTGAAATATTATTATCAGGAGATCACAAAAAAATTAATGAATATCGTCTTAGTGAACAGATAAGAAAAACTAAAGAAATTCGTCCAGATTTATGGGAGAAATATCATGAAGAAAAATAAATATTTATTAGTAAAAGAAAAAAAATATAAAAAATACATTAGTATTAATGTTGACGTATCATTTGATATGAAAAAGAAAAAAGACAAAGATAGTATTGGAACAATTAAGTTTTATGATGATAAATTAACGGATAAAGTAATTACTAAAAGTATTGAAAATCGATTTAAAAAATTATTGGAATTTGTTGTTGAGTGTGAAGAAGATAGTGATCCTGAAGGATTATTATTAGCATTAAATGAAACAGAAAAGTTTAAAAGAGAAATGATTAATAAATATGAAAAATTTCTTGATAAAAAGAAAATGGAATTTAATCAGAAAAAAGTTGATTTAATAATTCAAAATTTAAAAAAGAAGTTAATAACATATCGACTTATGCAAACACCGGTATTTATTAAACAAAATGACTATCAAAATGACGATTATGATGATGATTATGAAGAAGAAAGACACCGTACAAGGTAGAAAATATTTGTATTCGTGGAATTTGTTGCATTACTATGAAAAGTATGGTATTATTTTGGGAGCGAGGTAGATTATGAAAATATTTTTCTTAGTTATTTCTATATTATTAATAATTATTGTTTTATTACAAAGTGGTAAAGCTGAAGGAACAAGTGGAATTATTAGTGGTGGAAATATTGATTTGTTTAATAAAAGAAAAGAAAGAGGTAGTGAGTTATTTATTAGTAGACTAACAATGGGTTTAGGAATTCTATTCTTTGCGTTAACTATATTAATGGATGTTATTTAATTAACATCTTTTTTTCTTTTTTCTTGACTTTAAACATATACTTTAATATAATTAAAATGTAAATATAGGAAGGAGAAATGGTAGTTAAAAAAGAATAATCAGGTATTAGGTTGAAGGAAAAAGGAGAAATATGAAAAAAATTAAATTTTTGTTACTAATTTGTTTATTGGGAATTTTATCAACAGGATGTGTTAAATTTAATGCTAATATGAATATTAAAAAGGATAAGTCAATGGACTTTACAATTATTTATGCATTAGATAAGACTATTTTTGGAGAACAAGAAACACTTAAAGAAAGTGATTTAGAAGAAGCTAAAAAAGATGGGTTTACTGTTGCAAAATATTCTGAAGGAAATATGGAAGGATTTACTTTAACAAAGAAAATTAATAATATTGATGAAGTAAGTACTGAAAGTGATGCAGAATATAATTTATCTGGTTTAATGTCAGAAGAATCTAAATATTTATTTAAAGTAGTTAAGGGTACTAATAAGAATACTTATTATGCTAAATTCAAATTTGATGCTAATGATAGTGGCTTAAATATGGATGATATGGAAGATGATGAAGAAGATTTAGAATTACCTGATGAAACAGAAGATAATGATGGTGCATTACTTGATGAAACAAATGATAATCCTTTTGAAGGAATGGATTTATCAAGTTTAACTGCCAACTTAGATTTAAGTTTTAATGTAACATTACCAAATTCTGCTATTAGTAATAATGCTACAAGTACGGAAGATAATAATAAAAAATTATCTTGGAAATTGTCATCTACTAATGCTCAAACTATTGAATTTGCTTTTGAATTAGATAATAATGGCGGAAGTAATGATATGATTTTATATATTGGTATTGGTGTAATTGCCTTATTAGTTATTATTGTTATTGTTTTAATGTTATCTAAGAAAAAAGGTAATACTGAAAATGTAACACCTGTTGTTAATAATACCGAAACACCAAATCCAGTAACACAACCAACTGTTGCTAATAATAACGAAACACCAAATCCAGTAACACAACCAACTGTTGAAGAAAATAATGAAGTAAGTAACAATCAATAAAAAAAGATGCCTTGGGCATCCTTTTTTTATTGTAAAGCTGATAAGTCTAGAACTTCGGTTTTTTGTAAATTGTTTTCTATTTCTTCATTATTTGTCGTTTGTATTTCTGAATTACTTTGATTATTATTTTCTTCAACTTCTTCCATTAACAAAGTATCTTCAGTTTCTTTTTTCATCATTTCTTGAATTTCTTCTTTTTCTATTTTATTATCTAGTTCATCTTCAATTTCAATAAGCTTGAATATTTCACTAAAACTTGTTATACCATCTACTACTTTTTGAAGTCCATCTTGTAAAAGAGTAATAGTATTATCAGTATATACTAGTTTTCTTAATTCATCTCTTGAAAGATTAGGATTATTAATAGCATCACGAATATGATCATCAATTAATAGTACTTCTTGTATGGCAATACGTCCATGATATCCATTACGACATTCGTCACAATGGGTTTCACCAACATCGTATATTTCATCAACGTTTATTTTTAAATTTTTATAAATTAAGTCTTTTTCATAAATTGTTGTAGGTCTTAATTTCTTACATTTTGTACATAAACGACGAGCTAGTTTTTGTGAAACAATTCCTTCTAGTGCACTTGATAAAAGATATCTTTCAACATTCATATCAAGTAATCTTTCAATTGTACTAAGAGAGTTATTAGTATGGATTGTTGAGAAAACTAAGTGACCAGTTATTGATGCACGGACTGCAATTTGAGCTGTTTCAGTATCACGAATCTCTCCAATTAAAATAATATTAGGGTCTTGTCTTAAAATACTACGTAAAACTCTGGCAAAGTTTAACCCAATTTCTGAATTAACTTGTACTTGATTAATACCTTCAATATTCATTTCTATTGGGTCTTCAACTGTAATAATGTTTGTTTCTTTGCTATTTAGTGTTTGTAACATCGTATAAACAGTTGTTGATTTACCTGAACCAGTAGCACCAGTTATTAAGATGATTCCATTTGGTACACTAATCATTTTCTTTATTTTTTCATAATTTGTTGATGAAAAACCTAGAAATTCTAGTCCATTAGCACTTTGAGAATAATCTAGTAAACGAATAACTATTTTTTCTCCTAAATTAGTTGGAAGAGAAGAAACACGCATATCAAGATCAATCCCATTTATAGTACTTTTAATGGCACCATCTTGAGGAAGACGTGATTCTGTAATATTCATGTTGGAAATAAGTTTAATACGTGTTGTTAAGTTTCTTTGATACATTAATGGAACAATCGTATGATCTTGTAATAATCCATCAATACGAAATCTTACGTGAACACCATCTTCTCCAGGATCAAAGTGCATATCACTTGCATTCTTTGATGCGGCATATATGAACATATTATTAACGATATCAGCTATTTCATGGTTTTTAAAATCATACTCTATCATAATCTGCACCTCATTTTATCCTTTTTAACATATATATTATAAAATAAAAATAATGATATTTCAATGAAAACTTTGTTTTTTTCAATAATATATTTATAATAAGTGTATACTTTACATTATATTGAAGTATTATATTTGCGAAAAAAGTGTTTTTGTATTAAAATATTTATATAGTTAATTTAAGATGCATAGAGGTGTGATAAATGAAAAAATGTGTTGTTGTTATAAATCCAACTAGTGGTAGAGGATTAAATCAAAAACTTAGTGCTAAAATAAAAAAAATATTGGTAAAATATGAATATGAACCAGAAGTTTATATAACGGAATATCGAGGTCATGCTGAAGAAATTGTGGAAAAGGCAGAATGTGATTTATTAATATCTGTTGGTGGTGATGGAACTTTTTATGAAGCAATGAATGGTAATTTTCAAAGGGAGAATAAACTAGTTTTAAGTCATATACCTGTTGGAACAACGAATGATATTGGACACATGTATGGTCTTGGTAATAATATCATAAAAAATTTAGAATTAATATTAAATGGTGTTGTTAAAAGAGTTGACATTTGTTCAATTAATAATCGTAGTTTTGTTTATGTTGCTAGTTTTGGTAAATTTATGGAAATACCTTATGAAACACCTCAAAAGTTAAAACATCGTATTGGACATATGGCATATTTGTTATCTGGAACTAAGGAGGTTTTTAAGAAAACACCTAAATATGACATTACCTATGAGATTGACGGAGTTAAACATAATGGTAAATATACTTTTATCATTATTTCCAATGCTAATCGTATCGCAGGAATTAATAATTTTTATAAAGATATTAAGTTAGATGATCGAAAATTTGAAGTTATGTTTTGTAGTATTAGCAATTTAGCAAAACTTGCTCATGCTTTTTATACTTTAAAAACAAGTGATATTTCATATATTAATGGGGTAGAATGTTATAAAACAGATAATCTTAAAATAACATTTAATGATACAGATAAACCATGGTGTTTAGATGGTGAAAAGTATGATGGAAATAAAAGGACATATGTAATTGATACAATAAAAACAGTGGATATGCTTATTCCTAAGAAAAATGTTGATAAACTATTTATAAAGTAATATAATAGAATAAAAAGGTGGATTGTATGGAACAAGGATTACTAGAGAAATATGGAGAGAATTTTACTGAAAGAAAATATATAACTAATCCTGCTATAGGAAGAGATGAAGAAATAAAAAATCTTATTTTAATTCTTTTAACACCGGAGAAATCAGGTATTTTGGTAGGTAAACCTGGTATTGGTAAAACTGCAATTGTTGAAGGACTTGGCTATCGTATTCAAAGAGGAGAAGTACCAGATGCTTTAAAAGGATATTCCATTTGGAAACTTAATACAGCGTCTTTAATTGGTGTTATGCCTGGAACTTAAAGATAAATTAATATTATTTATTGATGAAATACATACATTAATTGGTACAGGGACAGGTAATGAGAGTATGGATTTCGCTCAAGTATTTAAACCAGGTCTTGACCGTGGTAATATTAAAATTATTGGAGCTACAACAACTGAAGAATATGACCGATATATTTTAAGAGATAAAGCCTTTGTAAGACGTTTTCAAAAAGTTGAAGTTTTAGAACCAACAAGAGAACATACTATTGATATTATGATGGGAACACTTCCTAAATTAGAGTATAAAACAGGGGCTAAAATGAAATATACTAGTTTTATTCAAGAGAAGATTATGGCTTTTATTGTTGATATAACTAGTGAATATAAAAGAGTATATGAATTTTCAGCAAGATATCCGGATATATCTTTAACAATACTTCAG
>CADCJQ010000050.1 GCA_902801795.1 uncultured Erysipelotrichaceae bacterium | reverse complement strand
GGACCAAAAGTAATAAAATGGAAAATAACTAAAGTTGATACAGTAACGACATTAAGTAATGTGACAAGAACATATAATGGAGGTCGACAAGGAGCCACAGAAGGCGGAAGTATCCTAGGAAATAATTCTGATGCAACCGGAGGAAGTTATACATATAAATATTATACAAATAGTACATGTACACAAGGAGAAACAACCAATGCACCAATCAATGCGGGAACATATTATGTAAAAGCAACCTTAGTAGAAACAGAAAATTATAATACAAGTACAAGTGATTGTGTAAGATATACAATGAATAAAAAAGAAATAAGCGTAAGTTGGGGAAGTACTACTACATTTGTTTATAATGGAAATGCGCAAGCACCAACAGTAAGTATTCAAACAGGTGTAAGTATGCAGGAAATTATACATCAACAGCAAGTTGTAAGAGTGTAACAGGTGGTCAAGGATTATGTAGTAATTATACATTAAAAGAAACAACGAAAGCATATAAAATAAATTCACAGACATTAACAATACCATCAAGTCCAAGTGATAAAACATATAATGAAAGTAGTCAAAATAGTGGCATAACATGTCCAGCAGGAAGTACGGCAGGAGAAACCCAAAGTGCAACAAATGCGGGAACCTATACTCAAACATGTACATTAATATCAACGAGAAATTATAAATGGAGTGATGATACAACAAGTGTAAAAAGCATATCATGGAAAATTAATAAGAAAGCGACAACGATGAGTTTAAGCCCAGTGAGCGGAACACTAACCTATGGAACAAATGGAACAACAACAGTGACCACAGATGGTGATGGAGGAATAACTTGTTCAAGTAATAATAATGCAGTCGCAACATGTAATGCAAGTGGAAAAATAGTAACTATCATGCCACAAGCAAGTAATGGTGACGGAAAAACAGCTACAATAACGATAAGTCAAGCAGCCGGAACGAATTACGATGCAGCAAGTAAAACATATGCTGTAACAGTAAATTGTCCAAGTGGAAGTACGGCTGGAGGAAGTACAACAGGAAAGGACGCTAATACATATTATCAAAGTTGTACAGCAAGTGATGGATATAAATTTGCAAGTACATGTAATGTAAGTTGGGTAATTAATCAGAAAGCGACAACGATGAGTTTAAGCCCAGCGAGCGGAACACTAACCTATGGAACAAATGGAACAACAACAGTAACAACGGATGGAGATGGCGAAATAAAGTGTTCAAGTAATAATAATGCAGTTGCAACATGTAATGCAAGTGGAAAAAAGGTAACTATCATGCCACAAGCAAGTAATGGTGACGGAAAAACAGCTACCTTAACAATAAGTCAAGCAGCCGGAACAAATTACGCGGCAGCAAGTAAAACATATGCTGTAACAGTAAATCGAAAAGCATTAACTTGTCCAGGTATGTCCAAGTGGAAGTACGGCTGGAGGAAGTACAACAGGAAAGGACGCTAATACATATTATCAAAGTTGTACAGCAAGTGATGGATATAAATTTGCAAGTGCATGTAATGTAAGTTGGGTAATAAAAACTAATACACCTGCATGTAATTGTAAATGTTCTGGATCTGGAAAAGTAACATACCACTCTAGTGATGGTTCATGTAGTTGTTCTACCACTTGGTCAAGTGGTTGCTCTGATACTTGTAAACCATCATATTGCTCATCAATTAATTATGGATCAAACGGGTCAGAAGGTGGAGACGATAGTGGCAATCAAGGCGGTTACCAAGGCGGAGACGATAGTGGCAATCAAGGTGGAAATCAAAGCGGTGGATGTGTTATGAATAGGGACTGTGGTTCTGGAATGGTATGTAGAAGTTTGCAATGTGTGCCTGAATCAACACCAACTCCAACATCTTCATCTGGTAGTTGTGATACGACTGCATGTGTTTGTAGTAAACCTAGCTGTAATACTTCAAATTGTTTATGCTAATTACTAATATGGAGGAATATAATTAATGAAAAAAATAATAATAATATTGATAACATTCTTACTAGTTACTGGTATTAAGTTAAATAGCGAAAACGATAGAATGGTTAATAAAGAAAAGAATCTTTTAAAAAACAATGCTACTGTTGATCTGCGTATTAAAAAACTAGAGTTATATGCTAATGATACCAAAGTTGACTTTGATTTTAATCCAGATGTCAAATCTTATAAAATTGTCTTGCCAGATAGTAGAATGGATGTACTAAATTTTAAAACAGAATTGTTTGATAGTAATGCATATTTTTTGAATGAGTATTCTGATGCTAATTATTATAAATGTAGAAATGAAAAATGTGTTATAAATTTTGGTGTAACTTGTTCTATTGGTGATGAAATGACTTATACTTTAGAAATTGTAAAACCTCAGGGGGTTGCTACAAATTCACGTTTATCATATTTAAAAATTAACAATAAAGAGGTAAAATTAACGGATGAGTTAAAATATCTTGTCGTTTTAGGGAAAAATGAACAAAAAGTTGAGGTTGAAGCAATTGCTGATACGGAAGGCATAGATCTAGAATATAATGATATGGAATTAGTTAACGGAGAAAACGAATTTACTATAACATTAGTAGATAAAGAAAATATCAAATTAGACTATAATATTACAATATTAAAAGTTGATGTTGATGATGATAAGTTATTAGATTATAAAAATAATAATTTAAGAATTAAAAAAATATATTTTGATGGAAATGATTTAGAATTTGATAGTAATAAATATAATTATGATATTGTAGTTGATGATCCAACCAAAATTCCTTCTTTTACAATAGAACCAAATTCTGTGAAATATGAACAATTAGTAGAAGGTAAAAAGGATGGAAATAAAAAACTTGTGTTAAAGGTATTGGATGATTGTGAAACTAAAACATATACTTTTAATTTTATATCTGATAGCATACAGGGAGCAACTATTAATTCTAAAATCAATACAAATATCTTGTATTATGTTTTCTTTGGAATATCAGTATTGTTGCTTATATTATCTATTTTATATGCCATTAAAGGAAGAAGTAAATCAAAAAAAGCAATAAACATTTCAGAACATATGTTCTGAAATGTTTTTGTTTAATTGCTTGCTTATTAAGATTAAGAGTATCACATTAAAAATATTTCTATTAATAAAAATAAGAATGGCGTTAACATCTTGTTTCTTATTTATTTGATAGTTTTAATTTTATTAAGTACAATAACTATTGATGAGATAAAAGTTTTTGTTAAATAAAATAATTTTTCATCATTATGTAGTTATAATGATAATATGTATGGTGTAATGGAATTTATTAAGAAATGTCAAATTATATTTTTTGAAAAAAGTGATTGTATTAAATTACTTTAATCAATTATTAAAATACAACAAAAGAATGTTGTGATTGTATTATTAATCATAAATTTCCAATTGTTATGTAAAGTAATTTGACAAAAATAATTAACGTGATATAATTAACTTGTAAATATGTTGATTAGGACAAGACTGTTTAGAATTTATTGAGAGAGTTAGTGTTTGGTGAGAACTAATTAAGGACTAAATAAGCCACTACCTATGAATAGATATTATAAAATAGTATCCGGATAAAACCGTTATATTAATTAAGTAAAATAAGGGATGGTACCGTCTTTTGACTCCTAGATTGGTTACCATTCTTTTTTTTGGAGATGAAGTTGATGAAAAAAATTGATTTAATAACTTTTTTGAATTATTATTGTGGTGAAAGTAATCCATCACTTTGTAGAAAAAAATTATCGCATGAAGATATAAAAATTTTATTTTCTAATATTAGAGTATGTGATAGTTATAACTATGATGATTTAGCAAGAGGGGATGTAATAGGGGTTTACGATAATACAAAACGTGTCAAGTATTACTATAATCCACGAAAATATGTAGAAAATGTTATTGATAATCAAAAAGAAGAAGATAATGAAAAAAAGATTTCTTTAGATAACATTAATAATTTATCAAAAGATGAACTATTAAAGTTAAGGAGAAAGTTAAGACTTAATAATCAAAGAAAAGAATCCTATATTATTAATAAATTTATTAGATTTATTAAACGTCAGGAGCCACATGAATATCGTGAAAAAAGAAAAAAATTATTATTAAAGGAGAGTTATTATGATTAATATTAAAGAAGATGAACGATTAAGTAAATTAAATCATAGTTGTGCACATTTACTTGCACAAGCAGTAAAACATTTATATCCAGAGGCTAAATTTTGGGTTGGTCCAGTAATATCAGAAGGATTTTATTATGATATTGATTTAGGGGATAATAAAATAACAGATGATGATATTGCTAAATTAGAAAAAGAAATGAAAAAGATAAGTAAGGATGGAAAACGTATTGTAAGACATGAATTAACTCGTGAAGAAGCCTTAGAAATGTTTCATGATGATCCGTATAAAATTGATTTAATTAATAATATGGAGGATAATACAGTTATTTCTTGCTATAGTCAAGGAGATTTTACTGATCTTTGCCGTGGACCACATGTAGATAGTGTAAAAGAACTAAAGTATTTTAAATTAATAAAGTTTAGTGGTGCTTATTGGAAAGGCGATGCTAAGAACAAGATGCTACAACGTATATATGGCGTTTGTTTCGATAACCAAGAAGACTTGGAAAAGTGTCTTGCAGAAATTGAAGAAGCTAAAATGCGTGACCATCGTAAAATTGGAAAAGATTTAAATATCTTTATGCAACATGATTTAGTAGGTAAGGGTATGCCTTTATGGCTTCCTAATGGAGCGATTGTCAGACGTCAACTTGAAAATTATATTTATGAAAAAGAACAAGCACTTGGCTATCAACATGTATATACTCCATGTGTTGGAACTGTTGATTTATATAAAACATCAGGTCATTGGGATCATTATAAAGAAAATATGTTTCCATCAATGAAAGTTGATGATGAAGAATTTGTACTTCGTCCTATGAATTGTCCTCATCATATGTTAGTATATGGAAATGAACTTCATTCGTATCGTGATTTACCAGTTAGAATTGGCGAATTTGCCACGGATTTTAGATATGAAGCGAGTGGGGCAGTTAAAGGACTTGAACGTGTTCGTTGTATGTGTCAAAATGATGCACACTTATTTGTTACGAAAGAACAAATTGGTGAAGAATTTAAAAAAGTTGTATCATTGATTCTTGATGTATATAGAGATTTTGGATTAAAAAACTATACATTTAGATTATCCCTACGAGATCCAATGGATAAAGAAAAATATTTTGATGATGATGCTATGTGGAATGAGGCAGAAAATAAATTAAGGGAAGTATTAAATGATTTAGGGGTTGAATATTTTGAAGCGATTGGTGAAGCAGCCTTTTATGGCCCTAAACTTGATGTTGAAGTTAAGCCTGCTGTAGGATCAGAAGTTACTTTATCAACTTGTCAACTTGATTTCCTTTTACCAAGAAGATTTGATTTAAGTTTTATTAATAAAAATGGTGAAAAAGAAGTACCAGTAGTATTACATCGTGCAATTTTTGGAACATTTGATCGCTTTACAGCATTTTTACTCGAAGAAACGAAAGGAATACTACCATTTTGGCTTGCTCCTGTTGAGGTTAATATCATTCCTGTTAGTACTGAACATCATCTTGATTATTGCAACAAAATTCGTGATATGTTAAGAGAAAATCATATACGTTGTGAAGTTGATGCTCGTAATGAAAAATTAGGATATAAGATGCGTGAAAGTCAAATGAAGAAAATTCCGCATACCATTGTAATTGGTGATAATGAAGTATCTAATAATAGTATTAATTATCGAAATTATGGAAGTAATGAAACTAATGAAATTAGTTTAGATGAATATAAAGAATTAGTTCTTAATTTAATTAAGGAAAAGAAATAAAAAGAATCGTAAGGTTCTTTTTTTGTATAAAAAATGTTATAAAAATTGACAAAGGTACTTGATTTTTGTAATCAATATGTGATATTATATTCAGGTAAATGAGTTTTGGACCCTTAGCTCAGTTGGTTAGAGCAATCGGCTCATAACCGATCGGTCAAAGGTTCGAGTCCTTTAGGGTCCACCATTTATATAATTGTTTATGCTTTTGTAATGTTTTTTAAGGTTATGAGACGCTGTTCTTTCTTAAACTAGGTAATTAATAAAATGAATATTTTCTTTTTATTGTCTCAATTTTAAAAAGGTATAAAACAAAGCAGAACATGAATTGTTTTTCATTGTTTTATGCGGGTATGGCGGAATTGGCAGACGCGCTGGTCTTAGGAACCAGTTCTTCGGAGTGCAGGTTCAACTCCTGTTACCCGCACCATTAAGATTTCATGCGAACACATTGTGTTCGTTTTTTGTTATATTTGTGTTATAATATCAATGATGAGGTGGAGTATTATGAGATATCGATTACCGACAAAAAATGATTACGAAATATTAAAAGAATATGTTATTGAACATTATTCAAACGGTGAAAAAGGCATTAGCGCTAGTCTAGGTATGACTAATATGAATTATGATATATGGGTTGAAAAAATTAATCGTAATAGTCGAGAAGCCGATGATGAATGGGGAAAATATTATTTATATTTAGTGTTTAACGATAACAATAGCTTAGTTGGATTGTTAAATATTCGATATAATTTAGCACCACATTTAAGAGATATGTATGGTGACATTGGATATGGTGTAAGACCTAGCGAAAGAAAAAAAGGTTATGCAACAGAAATGTTAAAATATGCTTTAATAGTCTGTAAAGAAAAAGAGATGGAAGAAGTTATCCTTGGATGTTATGAAAATAATTATGGTTCTAATAAAACTATAGTAAAAAACGGTGGTGTTTTATTTAGGCAAGATGTAGAAAAAAAACAGTTAAGTGACAATTGGAACATTGAGTTAAAATGCAATTATTACAAAATAAAACTATAGTTTTATTCTAATTTTGATTATAAAGTTGTGTTAAGATTTTTTAGAAATGTCCCATTCAATTATTAAGTAGATAACCAATAAAGGTGAACTTTATTGGAAAAATAATTGTAATTGATGAAATCTAAAA
>CADCJQ010000049.1 GCA_902801795.1 uncultured Erysipelotrichaceae bacterium | reverse complement strand
AAGCGGTTCATATAATTTAGTAATATCTAACTGATACTTATTTATTAATTCTCCAACTAAATAAAATGTTTTAGGAGATGAGTTATTAAACATAAATCGATTAGTATCCGAAATAATTCCCCAAAAAAGTTGTTTAGCAATCTCTTCATCCATTAATAAATCAGTATTATTAATTAATTCAAGAACTATTTGACTTGCACTACTTGCAGATATATCAATATATTCAAGGGAATTTTCACTAAACTTATCTATAAAAGGATGATGATCTATTTTAATAATATCGGTAAATTTTGATAAATCATCAATACCATCAATTCTTCGAATATCTGGCGTATCCGTAACAATTAATAAAGTATTTGGTAATACTTCTTCTGCTCGATCTAATTTACCAAAATAAGAAAAACGATTTGTACCTGTTCCCGCTAAAACAACATGTTTATTAGGAAAAGTTAATAAAATACTATTTTTTAAAGCACAACTAGAACCCATAGCATCAGGATCTACTCCTACATGTCTTGCAATAACAATTCTTTCATATTTTTCAATTAATTTATATATTTCAAAAAACATATTTCATTCCATTCTATTTACAAAGATTATATGTATCTCTAGCAATCATAATTTCTTCATCAGTTGGAACAACATAACATGGTACACTAGATTCCTCTGTTGTAACAAGTTTTTCTTCACCACGGCAATTATTAGCCTCATAATCTGGTATAACACCTAAAACTTTTAATCCTTCCATAATATCTATTCTTGTACGAATAGAATTTTCTCCAACACCAGCAGAGAAGGCAATTGCATCAACTCCACCTAATTCAAAATAATACATTGCAATATAATCAATAATCTTTTGAACATACATTTTTTGAGCAAGCACACAACGTTCATTACCTTTATTGATGCCTTCTTCAATATCACGTGAATCATTAGAAACACCTGATATTCCTAATAAACCACTTTTTTTATTTAAAATAGTATCCATTTCTTTAGCGGTATATCCACCTTTTTGCATCATATAAGTTACAACTGAAGTATCGATATCACCACAACGTGTTCCCATAATTAAACCAGCATTAGGTGTAAGCCCCATAGATGTATCAATACAAATACCATCTTTTATAGCAGAAACTGATGCTCCACTACCGATATGACATGTAATAAGTTTCGTATTAGTACGTCCTAATAAAGCATTCAAACGAGATGCAATATACTTATGACTTGTTCCATGAGCTCCATATTTTCTAACTTTATAATCAGTATACCATTCATAAGGAACAGCATATAAATAATTTACTGGTTCAATTGTTTGATGAAATGCAGTATCAAAAGTTACTGCTTCAAAAGCACTTGGAATAACTTCTTTCGCAGCATTAATACCTGTTATCGCTGCTTTATTGTGAAGTGGTGCAAGTACTGCTAATTCATCAATTTTACTTACAGCATCGTCATCCGCTTCAACAGTTTTATCAAAATAATCTCCACCTTGAACAATTCGATGACCAATTCCTTTAATTTCATCAAGCTTCTTAATAATTTTATTCTTTTTTAATTCTTCAACTAATATTTCAAAAGCCACCTTATGATTAGGAAGTTCTACCTCCTTACTATATTTTTCACCATTTAATTTAATTGTATAATCAGATACTTTTTCACCAATTCTTTCAAAAAGTCCTGATATTAATACTTCTTCTTCAGGCATTTCATACATCTTAAATTTAAGTGATGAACTACCACAATTTACTGCTAATATTTTCATAATTTCTCCTTCTTTTTCTTTTATATTATACAATAAAGTTTTCATAAAGAAAAGTCATAATTTAAAAATAATAATATTTAATAGACATTTTTATAAATTTTATGCTATACTTAAAAAGTCTAAGAGGTAAAAATGGAAAATAAAAATGAAATAAAAAATGATAATAAAAAAAATCTTAAAAAAATAATTAAAAATACGTCCTTTTTTGTATTATTAATTATCTTAACATATTACTTTATCTTTCGTAAAATTGATAGAAAAGGACTCTGGGATGCTCTTTCTCATACTAAATTAATATATGTATTAATTGCAGCCTTTTTTGCTAGTTTTTATTTAACATGCGAAGCTGTTAACCATTATCGCAACTTAAAAATGTTAAAAGAAAAAACTACTTTTAAAAAATGTTTAAAATATAGTATAGTAGGATTTTTCTTTAGTGCAATTACACCAGCAGCAACAGGAGGACAGCCAGTTCAAATATATTATATGCATAAAGACAACATTAGTTATACCAACGCTACAATTACTATTTTAGTACAATCATTTGCATATCTGGCAACTATGATTATTTTAGGAATAATTGGTTATATCATTAATTACCATTATATTAGTAACTTAGGTTTTATAGAATATTTTTTCTTTATAGGTGTACTTGTAAACGGCTTTATTACAGGAATATGTTTAATAGCAATGTTTTCTAAAAAATTATCACAAAAACTATCTAATTTTATATATAAAATAATTCACAAATTTAATGAAGAAAAAGCAAATAAATTTAATGAAAAATTTAGTGTACAATTAAAAGAATATCATGATAGTGCCAAATTTTTATTAAACAACAAAATAGTTCTTATCAAAACATTTATATCAACATCAATACAACTTATTTGCTATCATAGTGTTGCCTTCTTTATTTTCTTAGCCTTAGGTGTCCAACACATAAACTATTTTAAAATAACATTCTTACAATCAGTTCTATATTTATCAGTATCAATATTACCACTTCCAGGTACAGTAGGTGTTAATGAAACAGGATTCTCACTTATATATAATCCTATTATTCCTAAAAATATTGTTGATTCAGCGATGCTTTTATCCCGTGGTGTTAGTTTCTATTTAATAGTAATCATTACAGGAATAATTCTTCTAATAATTAGTTTAAAAAAGAAAAACAAAGGTATAAATTAATAACACCTTTGTTTTTTATTATCATCAATAAATGGCGGAGTTGGAGGGATTTGAACCCTCGCACCAGTTTAACCCGATCTACTCCCTTAGCAGGGGAGCCTCTTCAGCCTCTTGAGTACAACTCCAAACGACTTAAATATCATACCATTAATTAATCAATAATGTCAATTACTTTTACAAAATAATTTATTTTTTTCCACAATCTAATTATCATATTTATACCACTTTTAGATAATTATAAAGAAATAAAGTGAGGAACTATTTAATTCTTCACTTTATTATTATATAAACTATGAATGACAGTCGCTTGGTTTTGTTATATTGCTTTGATAAGCAGCACCATTAACTGTAGAATAATTTGCTGACCAATAATAGTTATTCATATATTTAAAGCAAATATATCCTTTAGCAGCCTGAGAACATTGAGTGTTTGTCAAATTTGTTATAACATCTGACGCACTTATACTCTTTCCTTTATCAACCCAATGAAAGTTTGTACCAATACCACTACTTGTTGTATTAACATAACATCCAGAGTCACTTACACTTTTTGTATTACCATTTAATCCTAAACATTTATCTTTGGTATTTGCATTACTTAATGAATTATTTACATAACCACTTGTATTACCATAATTACCCCAAACATACTGACCATTATATCTAAAGCATCCTTCAGAATTATTATTAGAATATATTGTACATCCATCTTTAGTAGTGATTTGACTTTGTTTTACATAACCAGCAGGCGCCGTCGTTGCATAAGTACATCTACTATTTATCGGATTACAGTAACATGCTTCACCAGTTTGTGTTGGAGTACTAGAGCCACTTCCTAAACAGATATAATATGAAAGTGTACATATTTTCTTTGTTCCTTTATATTCTGCGATGACTATTACCCACGTTCCTTTTTGTGAAATCGTATATGATTCTCCAGATTTAATTGTTTTACCACTTGTTTCAGGATTACATTCAGTTTTACCATACTCATATACACATACTTTTAATGAATCAATTGATGAATCAAAATTACTAAATGTAACTGGAATTGGGCCTTTTCCACAATTATTTTTTGTTGCTTCGTATGTACGACTTACAAATCCTTCACCAGTACTATCTTTTCCTGATATTGAATATCCTTTATTACTTTGACTACATCTATCATAACATGAACCATCACAACAACTACCTGTACATGGTGGTGGCGTTGGAATATTTCCTACAGTAACCGGAATTCTTACCTTTTCATTACCATTACTTTTTATTATTACAACTGTATTACCTGCTTTTAATCCACCTATTTGAATAGTTTTACCACCATCATTAGTAGCAACTGTAGCAATTGTTTTATCACTTACTTCAAAAGTTAATCCATTTCTACTTGCGGTACTTGGATTTAAATTAATTTGTACAAATTGAGTATTACCAATACTTACTGAAACACTTGTTGGAACTACACTAACAGTAAAATCTTCTCCTACTTCTATATTAATAGAACCTAATTCTTTCATATCTAACGTTCGTGCTTTAATTATTGCTTGTCCAACCGCTACACCAGTAATATTACCTTCTTCATCAACTTTAACAATATTTTCATTAGTACTTTCCCATAAAATTGTTGTTTCATCAGCATTATTTGGAGATACTTTAAAATCCATTTTTTTGGTTGTACCGACACCAATCTTATCACTTGTACTTGTAAAAGAGATATTTGTAACACTTGTTACAAATCTTGCTGGAATATTTTTACTTACCACACGAACCATTGTATCTCTATTAAATCTATTATTAACATTAGCCATAATTCTTGCAGAACCAACTTTTATACCTTCAATTACCCCATTACTATCAACTTTGACAATATCTGATGCAGAACTTGTAAATGATTTACTTTGTATATAGCCATTTGAAGGAGATGCAATCATTTCTAAACTAGCTTTACTGCCTACACTAATAATAAAATCCCCTTCTGGAAATTTAATATCTTGTAATGATACATTAGGATTTCCCTCAATAACATGAATAATACACGTTGCTGCCATTCCAGAACTTGGATCTTTCGCTGTTATAGTTGTTGTTCCTGAAGCAATAGCAGTTACATATCCATTACTTACTGTTGCTACTTCAGGATTTGAACTACTCCATTCTAATACAGCATTTGCATTACCATTAAGTGTTGCCGTTAAAGAAATTGATTGTAATTTCTGTACATTTTGCTCTGTTACAGACTCCCTATCTTTATAGATAACAACACCTTTAGAACTACTACTACCACCTTTACTAAATAAACTAAGTAATATAACCGCAATAATTATAATACCAGCAATCCAGATTAGTTTTTTATTATTATTATAAAATTCTTGAAATTTATTACCATTTGATACTTCTTCTTGTTCTTCTTCTACATAATCTTCATCACTATACATACTATTCCACTCCTTATGCTCATATAATACCATAAATATGTTTTATAAGCAAGTTATTTAAAAGAAAAAAATAGCAATTACTTATACTTAACATATAATAAATTGAGGTGAGTCATGTATAATAATCCAACGTATTTCAATAATCCTTATTATTTTCAAAATCAAGGTATGCAAAATCTTGCCAAAAGAGGTATTTTCTCTAGTCTATTTAGTAACACGAAATTTAATTGGTCTAGTTTTTTAAATAACACTCAAAAAACATTAAATGTTATAAATCAAGCCATTCCTGTATATTATCAAATTAAACCGATATGCAGTAATGCCAAAACTATGCTTCGAATGGTTAATGCACTAAAAGACAATGATAATACAAATAACAATAATAATATTCAAAGCAAGAATGCAGTTAACAAAAAAAATACTAGCGAAGGACCAGTATTCTTTATATAATTATTCTTTATTATTCATTACAAAGTGATAAGCATCACGACACATATCTTCAATATCATATTGTGCTTTAAATCCTAGTTCTTTATAGGCCTTATCGCATGAAGCATAACATGCATCAATATCTCCAGGACGTCGAGCAACAATTTTTTTGTTTATCGTAACACCATTAACTTTTTCAAAAGTATTAACAAGTTCTAAACATGAATATAATCTCTAACTCCCGTTCCATCAACTGTCTTATAATCATCTCCAAAGATACTTAAACACTCTAATTCTTTATTAGCAACCTTAACAATGTAAGGCATTAAATTATTAGGTATTCCATTAGGATTCTCTCCAATTAATCCACTAGCATCAGCACCAATTGGATTAAAGTAACGAAGGATAGTTATATTCCATTTATTATCACTAATATATAAATCATTTAAAATATATTCAATAAATAATTTAGTTGTTCCATATGGATTAGTTGTACTAAGTGGAAAATCTTCTTTTATTGGTAATGATTTAGGATTCCCATAAACAGTTGCACTTGATGAAAAAATAATATTAAAGCAATTATTTTCTTGCATTACTTCTAAAAGTGATAATGTTGAATCAATATTATTACGATAATACATAAGTGGTTTTAAAACACTTTCACCAACTGCTTTATAACCTGCAAAATGAATTACACTATCTATTTTATTTTCTTTAAATATTTTTCTTAATGCATCTTTATCACAAACATCTTCTTGATATAATTTAATATCTTTTCCAGTAATTTTTTTTAACTTATCTAAAACATCTATTTTAGAGTTAGATAAATTATCAATAATAACAACATCATAATTATTCTTAATTAATTCAACTACGGTATGACTTCCTATATAGCCAAGACCACCTGTTACTAATATCATTTTTTTCTCCTCTAATATGCATGAATTTTTCCTACACTGTCATGAAGAAGTGTTTCATTGCCTTTTTTTATTACAATTAAATCTTTATTTCCATCTGATATATATCGATTTTTTTCAAGATTTTTAAAGACAAATTCAATATCAAAATCTTTACCATTATTATCATAAGCACGACATCTCTTTAAAAATAATTTATCAAAATCTTTATGAAATGGTGATAACTCTGGTTCCCATCCTACACGTAAAGCCGCCTCAGTTTCATAATGATAGCCTTCATAATCTCCTTTTATAATATAAGGATAATTTTCATG
>CADCJQ010000048.1 GCA_902801795.1 uncultured Erysipelotrichaceae bacterium | reverse complement strand
ATAATTCACCTTTATTAATTATTTTTCTCCCATATAGATCTAATCTTTTTTAATGATAGAGTTGATAAAGTAAAACCAATTACTGGTACAAGAGAACTTAATAATATATTATTGAATTTTCTAATTGTATAAGAATAAATAATTACAATAATATATGTTAAAACCATAATGCATATTTTTCTAAGATTACTTGTTTCCCAGGCTTTATCTTTTTCAACTCTTTTATTTCGATTTTCTATATTTTCAATTCTTTTTTCTAAATCTTTCATTTATTCCTCCACTAATATAATTATAACATATAATTAAAAAAATAAATTAGCTTTCTCTAACTTATTTTTTAATTACTAAATACTAATTGAATTTTTTAGTATATACTTCTATACCTATAATACTAATAACACTTAATCCTAACATTGATATATAAAGAATTATATTATCTTTAGTTTGAGGAATAGAACTTGTTGTTACATTTGTTGTTTCAGTACTCTTTCCTACTAAAATAGCACCTAAATTATTTTGAAATTAATTATTTTTTTAAATACTTACTTTCCCTTTTATTTTATTTTACTACCTTTTACTCATATTTAGATATTATAGAGCCTAAATAGAGCCTAAATTTATTTTGTTTTTTTTAAAATGTTCGAAAATCCTTATAAAATAAAGGAATAAAAAAGTTGACCCATAAGGCTCCTTCAGGGGGACCACACTAAATGAGTTCTATCAGTATCAAAGTAGTTTAAAAACCTTATTTTTAAGGCTTTTTTATTTATTATAGTTTAAAAAAATTTAATATATTCGATTATTTTGTATATGTAATTGTATATGTAATAATTTAATGGATATGTTTTGTTTTGTAAAAAAGATTCTACAAAGTTTCTCGTAATATCTTAATCTTCCGAGCTAAGAAAAAGAAGAGTTTTCACTCTTCTTATGATTGTGGTTTATCTGTTATATCAGTTAATATACCTGATTTTCCGTTATCTGGATCATCAATTCTTGCATATTCAAAATCGATATTTAAATCTCTATCAGTTGTAATATTACTTACTTTAGTTCCTCTTCCACCAATTAAACTACTTGCTCTGCTAATAAACCAAGAATCTCTAGCAATTTCTACATTTTCAATGGTAAACTTATCACTTACATAAATTTTCTTTAAGGTTAAATTTATAAGTTTACGAGCATCAAAGGTAATAAAACTATGCATTTGTTCGACATTTCTAGTATCATAATGTCATATAATCACCAATTTAATTATATCAAAAAATATTATAAATGACATTATTTATTATAAAAGAACAGTCATATGACTGTTCTTTTATTAATCATCCATTATAATTATCATGTCAGAAAGAGTTCCTTTAAAGAATCTTCCTGGTTGATTATTACTATCAAAATATCCACCGAATGCTACATTAGTTGCAAATGGTTGATTTAATGTCCAATTGCTTTGAGTAATCATTGTATATTCCTGGCTTGTAAATCCTTCATATGAATATTGCATTGTAATTACACCATTTTTTCTCTTATAAACTAATTCTATTGGAGCCTTTGCAGTTGAAATACCACTTGCTGGAATATTCGTTGTACTTCCACCCCATCTAGCAGTCGAATTCATTGTATTAACATTATTATTAAAACGAATATTAAATCCAGGATATTTACTATTAGACTCATCTTTAACATTAAACATAGTTGGTTGTGTAGGTGAAAAACTAAATATATCACTATCAATTGATTTAAATGTAAATCTAATTTCAAAGTCTTTATTAATATTAGTTGAACTAAATACATTAACACCTGTATCAATGAATGTACTAGCTGTTCCATTAAATACTGCATCGCCAGCATGAGCATATTCAACTTTCCACCAGTCAGCATATAGTGTTACTACATCGCCATCAGTAGTACTTAAATTATTTACAACTTGCTCATCATCATAATGTGTTCCAGTTCCATCAGGTGCTGTATTCCATCCTCTAAATACATAATTAGTTCTAGTAAACTGATTTGGTGATAAAGGCTTAGCACTACCACCCACATCAAATGTTTGATCATTCATAGTACCAGTTCCACCATTAGGATCAAAATGAACATTATAGTCTGCTGGTTCAATCCACTGTGCATATAACGTAATTACATCACCATTATTACCTAAATCAGATGTAATACTATAGTTATTTGGATAACTAGTTCCACTTCCATCAGATGCTGTATTCCATCCTCCAAAAGAATAATCCTCTTTAGTAAAACTATTAGCTTTAATAGTAGTATTTTTACCTAATTTAATAACTTGATCAATCATCATACCAGTTCCACCATTTGAATCAAAATGAAGTGTATATGAATCAGGATCAATCATTTCAACACTCATATTTGATATTTTTCCTTTAAAGAAACGATATCTATTACCTTGAGAATTTATACCCGCACAAAATGATGCAGGATTATCAAAATATGTATTAAACTTACTAAAGTTATTAATTTGAACATCCGCTCCACCATCATAACTATAGTAAACTATTCCTTTTATCTTTTTTATTACAACACTTTGACCAGTAACATATCCAGTATTATTATTTTTTACCTTTTTACCAGTAGTATTAACATTCATTGTATATACTCCAGTATTATTAGTAAAGAATTGAATACCTGGGAATGGTTCTCCAGATTCATTCATATCTACGAATATACTACCTCTATCTACACCAGTAGCAGCAGTATAACCATTATTCTCATCTACTGTAAATCTAACAATAAAGTCTTTATCAGCATTTAACTCATTAAACATTTGAATACCAGTATCTAAATAATTAGTACCTGAACATGTTAATGTCTCATCTTGAGCAAAATATACTTTATTCCATTTAGCAAACAAATTAGTATCACCAGTTGGAACATAACTTTCATTTACCTCTGTTACAAAAGTAGGCTCTAGATACCATCCCTCAAACTTATAATAATAAGTACATCCTCTTGTTTGATAATCACCTGTACTACTAGAGCAATCATTATTTATTACTGTAGGAAATGATCCTAAACTTTGATTCTGCACTATAGAATCAGTTATTATAGAATCACCATTATTAGGATAATAGAAAATATTATAATCTTGACCATATATAGGTTCTATTGTAGTATCCTCAGTTAATGTAAATGTATAATCAGGATTAGTTTCATTATTAGACCATTTTACAAAAGGGTTACCACCTGAATCAGTTGAATCAGCAACTAAATGTATTTCCTGTCCATAATAATATGTTCCACTTGGAGTGGTAGTTGTTACATAATTACTATTATTGATAGTTAAAGTATATTGTTTTCTAGTATATCTATATGTAATAACCGTATTATCAAAGCCTTCAAGAACAACGACTTGAACAGAAGGTGAATCAAAGCCTTCAAAATTTAATACAGGTGGAACAACCATAGTTCCTACAGGAATACCTGTATAATTAAGACGACTATGTTCAGTATATGTTGTTCCATCCATATTCATAGTTTCATGAACTACTGTATAACTTGTATTCTGTAATATAGTAATTTTATTATATACTGGATTTGTTATTTTTATAAAAATACCATAAATTCCTCTAATAAAAAAAAGCGATGAAATGCTTATTATTAATAAAACTACACATAGTTTTATTCTTTTCATATTTCATCACCCTTTCTCTATAATTATTTACTTACTTTTTCTTTATTTTTATCATCACCAAAGAGAAATCCTGATACTAATAATAATACAATAAGAGCAACCCATATTATTTTTCCTTTAGTAGTTTGAAATGCTTTTACTACATAACCTACTTTAGGAATCCAAAATAGATTTTTACCTACAAAATTCACTTTATTTACCACATTACTATCTACTTCTCTATTATTATCTCCTTTAGTCACAATTCCAGAATCATTTATTTTAATAGCTCTATGAGTAACTAAAGTACCATCATTCATTTTAAAAGCAATAACATCTTTCTCTTTAATACTTTCTATATTTGTATGTTTATTAATAAAACATACACTTCCTGTTTCTATAGTAGGTTCCATAGATCCAGATAATACTACATATGGAACAATCCCAAATATATATAGTATTAAAAATAATCCTCCAACACATATAATTATTGTTGTTAAAACATCAATTATCTTTTTTATTATCTTCATAAGCTATATTAATTGAAGTTAGCCCATACGTCAGCAGGTGCAGCACTTGTTAAACCTTCAGTTTGAATACCATAACCAGTAACAACTACTTGTTTTTCACCAGATAAACCTTCATTTCCTTTTAAAGTACCAAGTAAAGTTATAGTGCTAAATAAAGGATTTGATGTAGAAGTTGGTGTAGTTGCACTAGTAGCTTTAGCTAAAGTTGTTAATGTTCCTCCAGTTCCATAATAATATACATGTGTAGCAGTTCCTCCACTAGTACATGCTACTGCTGCAGTAGATAATTCTGTCCATCCTGCATTAGTTGTATATGTGAATAATTCTTCTGATGTAGTTGCTGGTGCTACTATAGTAGTACAAGGTACTTCTACTTTAGCAAATACATATGCTGGATTTTTAGTTGAAACATTGTTGATTAATGGATCTTTTGTAACACTTTCTCCAGGCATCATATCTTCTGCTGCATCTGGAATATCATTATCATTAGCATCTGCTAGTGCATCCCATCCAGCTTCTGTTAATGTAATATCTACACTACCAATTGTAAATGTATTTGTTTTTGATTCTGTATCGGTGAAGTATGCAATTGCACCTCCAACAGCAAACATTAGTAATAATACTGCTGCTGCTAATATTGTTTTCTTTTTTTTCATAAATAAAACTCCTTCTCTTTTACTTTTTTTGATTTTCTTTTTTCCACAAGAACATATCTATTATTAATCCTATTGTAGAAAAAATGAATACTATTAAATATATATCTATACCTAAATCTAATGTCAAAGGATTTATTAAATCGTCATCTGAATTACCAGATAAATCCATATATGAAAAATCCCATTTAATTTTAGTATATAATTTACTAAAATCATTATTTACATCTTCTGGTATGGATACTTCTATTATAAAGTTTTCTCCTTTTCCTGTTTTGTAAATACCTAAATTGTATTTGTTTTTGTTTCCAAGATTACTATCTACTAAAACATCTCCGTTCTGTTTTTTTATTAACAATCTTATTTTCTGAAGTAATTTTAATTCTTCTTCAGTTAAATTATCATAATCAATTGATAAGTAATACTCATTTTTAGAGCTACTCTTATTTAAAAGTATTAAACTTTCAGATACACTATCACCCGGAAGCATATTTCCAAGTTTATTGAAAAAGCCATTATCTATAGTTATATGCTTATTAGTATTATCATCATATATTATAGAAGACTCACCTTCATAATCAATATCATAAGCTCTATCAATACTTTTTCTAATATCAACTGAATCCCAATTGCCATTAAAATTCTTTGCTTGAACTGCTTCAACAGTTATATGCACTACAACAGTTTTTCCATAATATTCTGAAGTTAAATTCGGAATAGTTACTTTATTAAACAAATCAACACTACTCTTTTTAGAAAATATAGAATCATAATAGTAATAATTTCCTCTTTTAGTCCAAGAAGAATAATTACCATCTATATAATCAATTTCAGAAAATCTATCATCATCGATAATATAATCTATTTTAGCTCTTAAATAGCAATCAACACCAAGATTATTAACTCTAGGAATTAATACAATCTCATCCCCAGGCATTACATGTATTCCATCTTCTTCAAATGGTTTTGTATTATCATATTCTTTAATTTCTATATCAACTGCTCCAGTAGATATACCTACCTCGGTAGTATTTATTTCTTTATTTAAAGAATAAATACCAGAAATTAACATAATAAAAAACAGAAATAATCCTAGAAAAAATAATCTTTTTTTTCTAGCACAATATAGAACCACCTCCATATTATGTATATTAATAGTACTCTACTATCTATATCATTGTATCACAAATAGAATATAATATCAATTCAAAACAATTTTTTTTAAATTTGTGTAAAAAAAATGGAGCCTAATGGCTCCTTCAGGGGGACCACTTGAAACAAGTTCTATCAATATCAAAATAGTTTAAAAGCCTCATTTTTAGGGCTTTTTTATTTATTATAGTTTAAAAAAGTTTAATAAATTAGATTATTTTGTATATGTAAATGCATATGTAAGAAAAATACAATTTGCTATTTTCCCTTATAAAATAAGGCAAAAAAAAAGTGATAGGCCTCTCGGCCTATCTTCAGGGGGAATAAAAGAAACTGTAGTACTTCCTTTTAATTTTTTGAAATTTCTTTATTTTATAACAAAAAAACAGGTTAATAATTTTAATTCTGTTTTATATTATTTTAATAAATTTTATTATTTTGTAGTCCTAGTTGTAGTCCTAGAATCGGAATATCTTAATCTTCCGATTGTTCGTGAAAGCAAGAATTTTCCAATCACTTATTCAAGAATTCAGAAATATATTCTGCTGTTTTTTCTACACCTTGAGAATCAACATTAATTGCTAAATCATAATTATTTAAATCTCTCCAATTTCTATTTGTATAAAATTTATAATGTCTTTCTCTTTCTTTATTAATCTTAGCAATTTGTTTGGAGGCATTATTTTTATTTAATCCATAGTACTTAATAGCACGTTTAATCTTATTTTCTTCATCAGAATATAAGAATACTTTTAAAACATCTTTATTATCTTTTAATATATAGTCTGCACATCTTCCGACTATAACACAAGATTCTTTTTTAGCAAGATTTTTAATTACCTTAGTTTCTGCAATAAATATTCTGTCATCATTTTCTGTCTTTCTTGATTCTTCCTCAGTTTCTTCAATATATTTACTTGCTAATCCTGATTCTTTTGCTGCTAAATCTATTAGTTCCTTATCATAGAAATTTATTTTTAATTTTTCTGCTATTAGTTTACCAACATATCTACCTCCTGATGCATATTCTCTAGCAATTGTAATAACAATATGCTTACCTTTATAATCTTTATTATCCTTTACAGTATCATCGGTATTATTATAATCTATTTTACTCAAAGCTTTATACTCTGTTAACAACATGAACGATCCAATAATAAAGCATAATCCATCTGCTATACAACCGGCATATACAACTCCATAAATACCTTTATTTAATACTAAAGCTATTAGTAATGATATTGGAATAAATAAGATTATTTGTCTTATAAATGCAAAT
>CADCJQ010000047.1 GCA_902801795.1 uncultured Erysipelotrichaceae bacterium | reverse complement strand
TATCATTAATTTGCTTTAGTAACAATTAAAGTATGATCAATATATTTAATTACTAAATCTTCATCAGGCTCTTCTGAAAGACAAACAGCACCTTTCGCAATTAATAAACCATTATTCATTTTTTCTATCTATTTTGTATTGATTTTCATCAATTTTATTATAATATAACTTACCATTATTTATTATTTGTATATGCTTTTGGAAATAATCTTTTTTAAATTTATTTTTATATTCTTTTTCAGGATATTCATGATAATATTTCACCATTTTATTAAAAAAAGTGTTTTGGTTATCATAAGGATTAACTGTATATTTAGAGACACTTATATTATAATTAATTTCCACTATTATTATTATTATCGGAACTAACATAATAAGAAATACATCTATATTTTTTATCAATAATGAAATTAATAATAGTATTACTCCCCAAAATAATATTGCTGGGATAGATGCTTTTATGACCTTTTTTTTATCAACTGGTGTTTCCCCAATAATCTTTCCACTTTGTCCATTTATTAAAAAACGATAATTTTTATTTTTATAATTACAATTGTACATAAAGACAGGCAATAAAACATGAATTTCATCCAAAACTTTTAAATGTATTTTATTATATCCACCATTGTATATATGACTTGAATATCTTTCATTTGTAATCATCTCTCTTATAATATCATCAGATTCTCTTAAGATTTCATTAACTAGTTTTTCTCCTATTTTTTCTTCATTTCCATATTCAGATAAAAAACCATTTAAGTAGGCGGGATTAAAATCTTCTAATTTCTCAAATTCAAACGGTCCAATCTCTTGCATCTCTTTATCTTCAATTTTTTCACTTGTATCAAAAGTTATTGTTCCATTCATTTCATATTTCATTTCAAAATATTTACAATAATATCTTATTGTATCATCATCACTACTTTTTTTTTCAGCACCTTCACCTCGCGCATAAGAATCACATTCTACTTTATACATAACAAATGGTACATAAATACCTTTAATATCTTTAATAACTGTCTCATTATAGAAGCTATCTGGTATATAATTTCTCATATCTAAAAAGCTTGTAAAGATACTCTTAAAATAATTTTCATTATATTGAAAAGGAATTATTTTTTCTGGTCGAAAATTACCTAGATATTTTTCTTTTAATATTTGTGTACTACCACAATAAGAGCAAATGGTTATAAGTGTATTATTATCTGTAATTAATTTGCTTCCACAACTACTACATACACATTCAGAATAATTATCTTCTTTATCAAAATAACTATCTACTTTAAGTTCCTTAATATTACTTAATTTACCACAATAATCACATAAAAATTTTTGTTTTTCAGGAATAAATTTAATATTTCCACCACATTTTGGACACGATACTTTCATACTTTATCACTCTTTACTATATTATAATTTTATTGTAACATATTTACTTATTTTAAACAATCTATTTTAATTGACATTATTATATAACTTATGTTACTATTTAAACATAAGGAGTCTAAATGAAATTTTTAAATAAAAAGTTTACTATTGAAAAAACAGTTGGTACTATATTACTAGAGAGTTTTCTAAGTGCTATTATTATATCGCTACTCATATATTTATCCTTTAATACAATAAGTAATACTATTCAAAAAATTATTAATAACCCCAATGTTTCTATTTTTAAAATCATACTATTTTTGTTTCCAGTAATTTTAATAATTGTACTAGCAGTTAAATTTGCTGAAGTAAATATCTTTCAAAAAAATAAAAATACCAAGAATTAACTTGATATTTTTTTATACATTAAATCTAAAGTGACAAATATCACCATCTTGCATTAAATAATCTTTTCCTTCTAACCTAAACTTACCAGCTTCTTTAACTTTTAACTCACTACCACAAAGAATCAAATCATCGTAAGCGATTACTTCTGCTCGAATAAATCCTTTTTCAAAATCACTATGAATAATACCAGCACATTCTTTAGCATTCATTCCAGCTTTAAAAGTCCATGCTCTTACTTCATCAGAACCTACGGTAAAATAAGTTCTTAAACCAAGTAATTCATAAGTTGCTTTAATTAATTCGTCAATTCCACTTTCCGAAATGCCTAACATCTCAAGCATTTCTTTTTTTTCATCTTCGGTATAATCAACTAATTCACATTCTAATTTAGCACTTATTTTAATTGCCTTACTACCTTCTTTTAAAGCATATTCACATACTTTATCATAATAACTATTTTCATCATTGTAATGCTCTTCACTAACGTTAGCAAGATAAATAATAGGTTTTTGTGTTAAAAAACAATATGACTTAATTAAAGGTAATTCATCATCTTTAAAATCAATCATTCGTAAAGGAATATTCTTCTCTAAAGCATTTTTGGCTTTTTCTAAGGCTTCAACTTCAATTAAAGCCTCTTTATCTTTCGTTGTTTGTGCTTTCTTTTTTATTTTATCAAGACGATTATTTATTATCTCAAGATCCGCTAGAGAAAGTTCCAAATTAATTATTTCAATATCTCTTATTGGATCACATTTACCCTCAACATGAATAATATTATCATCATCAAAACATCTTACAACTTCTACTATAGCATCAGTTTCTCTTATATGTGATAAAAACTTATTTCCTAATCCTTCACCACTTGATGCCCCTTTAACAAGACCTGCAATATCAGTAAACTCAAAACTAGTAGGAATAAGACGCTGTGGATGATACATATCATTTAATACATCAATTCTTTTATCAGGAACACTTACAACTCCTACATTAGGATCAATGGTTGCAAATGGATAATTCGCTGCTAAAATATTTTGCTTTGTTATTGCATTAAATAAAGTTGATTTCCCAACATTAGGTAATCCTACAATTCCTGCTTTCAAACTCATAATAAACCTCCTATATTGTCGGATATACTCCTGGACCAATTGGTAGTCCTATTATATACCAACCAAGAATAATTAGCAACCATGTAATACTAATTATTATAAAATATGGTAACATAATCTTCATTGCACCTTTAATAGATATCGGCTTATCTTCATTAATATTATAAATATTCAAATATCCAATAAAGATAACAAAATATGCATAAAGTGGCGTTATTCCATTACTCATAGAATCAACAGCACGCATAACAAATTGAGCAAATTGAGGAGAAATACTACTTCTCATTAATGCAGGTACCATAACAGGTGCAAAAATCATCCATTTTGCTTCTGTCCCTGTTAAAAAGAAATCACTAATTAAAATAATTACCATTGCAAGTATTAAATAGAAAATACCACCAAAAGAAAATCCTGATAATATATTAGCAAGGATACCTGCAATAATTGTTCCTATATTACTTTTTCTAAATAAACCAATAAATTGCGAAGCAACAAATAATAAAATTAATATACCACCATTTCTTGCTAATGGTTCATGACATGCTTTAATAACATCAGTATCCGTTTTAAACTTTTTCGAAACAAATCCATATACAAGACCACCAATCAAAAAGAGTAGGGATATCATATAGGTAAAACCATCTTGGAAATATGAGTTAGCACCAAATATTTGTTTTAAATAAGTATCTTCATTATAATCAAGCAATAATCCTGAACCTGGAAGTCCCGGAATAACTGAATAAATAAAGAAAATAACAAATATTAATGTAACAATAGAAGCAGCATGAAATCCTTTTTTTTCATTATAGTCATTCGAAAGAACCGTTTGTTCTAGTTCTTCATCACCAATTATTTCAAAATCATCAGAACTAGTAAGTTCCTTTTTTATACGATACTTACCAAGAGTAGGGGCAATTATCTTTTCCATAATTATTGTTCCTACAATAGATAAGATAATACTTGAAACAACCATAATAAATACATTAGATAATAAACTTACATGAAAATCACCATCTATCAATCTTGAAGCTGTTGTTGTATAAGGAATTAATTGTGTTTCCAAACTACCAACAAAGATACTTGTACCATAACCAAAGGCGCAACCAGCAAAAGCTGCACAAACACCAATCATTGGATTTCTTTTCTTCGCTTTATAAATATATCCCGCAATCGGTATTAAAACAACAAACCCTACTTCGTTAATTAATGATGATATTGTTGCAATAAAGATAACAACAAACGTTAACATATTATTATTCAGTTTTTCAAAAATTCTTTTAAATAAAACATCCAAAAAGCCACTTGCTTCACTAACAGCAATTCCAATAGATGCTACTAAAAACATTGACAATGGAGCAAAAGCAATAAAGTTTTTCGTTGCATTACCAACTAAATATTTCAATCCATCAAAGCTAAATAAATTAAAAATACTTGTTGTTATTTGTGTCATCTCGACTTTAGCACCATCAACAACATTATAAGTTGTTTGAAAATTAAATAAACTCAAAATTCCACTAAAAACAATCACAATTATTATTAAAATGATGTACGATGTAACCGGATTAAAATTCCGTTTTTTCAATTTTAATTTCGATCTTAATTTCTTATCCATACTATGATTTCTTCTCCATTACTTTTTTTATTTTTTTATTAAATTCAATTCTAGGAATCATAACAATTCTTCCACATTTTGTACATTTAATCCTTATATCCGCTCCTAGTCTTACTATTTCCCAAAGATTCTCTCCACATGGATGTCCTTTTTTCATAACAACAAGACTACCTAAATCATATTCTTTTGTATTCATAATTCATCTCCTAAAAATCATTTTTTAAAAAAGGAAAATATTATTATTTTCCTATATTTAATAATTCAAGAATTCTATTTAAATCATCAGCATCTTTAAATTTAACTTCTACTTTATTCTTAAAAACACGTACTTTGGAATCTAATCTTTCACATAGTAACTCTTCCGCATATTTATAACGAGCATCAGATTCTTTTACTTTACGTTCAACCTTATTTACTTTATTAATATCTGCACCTTTTGCGATTTCTTCCAAATCACGAACAGATAATCCTTCATTAATTATTTTATTAGCAAGTTTAATAATAACATTCTTATCACTCATTTTAGATAAAATACGTGCATGTGTCATTGATAATTTACCATCAACAACACAATCTTTAATCTCTTCAGGTAGACGCAATAATCCAACCATATTTGTTACATAAGATTGACTTTTTCCTAATACCTTTGCTAATTCTTCATGAGTTATTTTTTTAGTATCCATAATTTTTTGATAAGCATTTGCTTCTTCAATAGGATTTAAATCTTCTCTTTGTAAATTTTCTAATAAAGCAATTTCCATCATTTCAGAATCATCAAAATCACGTATTATCGCTGGAATCGTATCAACACCAGCAATAATTGATGCTTTAACACGACGTTCTCCTGCTATTATTTCATATCCTTTAATACTTTTTTTAACTATAATAGGCTGAAATACCCCATGTTCTTTTATAGATGATGCTAATTCATTCAATGATTCTTCATCAAAAACTTTTCTTGGTTGATAAGGATTACTTCTTAATTCATCTATTTTTACTTCAACTATTTCTTCTTTAGGAGTTTCTTCAACAATTTTCTCTTCTAAATGATCAAAATCCAAAACCTCTGTACTAAATAATTCTTCAAGTCCTTTTCCTAAGGCTCTTCTTCTAGGCGTTTCCATTTCTTATAATCACTTCCTTCGCTAAATTTATATAGGCAAGAGATCCTTTACTCTTTGGATCATATGCTACTATTGGTTTACCATGACTAGGTGCTTCTGCAAGACGTATTAGTCTTGGTATAATCGTTGTATAAACTTTTTCTTTAAAATAACTTCTTATTTCTTCAATAACTTCTATACTCAAATTTGTTTTTGCATCAAACATTGTTAAAAGGACACCTTCAAGTTTTAAATTTGGATTTAATTTCTTTTTGGTTAACATAATAGCATTTAATAACTGAGTTATTCCTTCCAAAGCATAAAATTCACATTGTACAGGAATAATTACTGAATCACTTGCTACTAATGCATTAGTTGTTATTAAACCTAGAGTAGGGGGACAATCAATTATTATATAATCATAATCATTACGACATTCATTAACAGCATTTAAAAGTTGTGCCGAACGTACAAATGTTGGATCATCTTTTCCTTTTTCAATTAATTCAATATCAATACCTGCAAGTTGTAATGATGAAGGTAATAAATCTAAATTCTTAAATTTACTTTTTAAGATAACTTCTTTTATTTTACAAGTACCATTAAAAATATCATAAATACTTTTTTCAATATCACCTTTATTAAAACCTACTCCCGTTGTAGCATTCCCTTGTGGATCTAAATCAACTAATAAAACTCTTTTTCCTTCTAAAGCTAAAGAAGCTGATAAATTAATACTTGTTGTTGTCTTACCAACTCCTCCTTTTTGATTAACTAAGGATATTACTTTTCCCATTTTCTATCACCTGCTTAAAATTCTTATCCATTATAATGATACCAAAAAATTCAAAATAATGAAATACTAAATATAAAAAAAGAAGAATTTTTTTCATTTCTTCTTTCATAACTAATTTTATATTAAAAATCTCTTTTATCAATTTTAATTGTAATTTGATACATATCATCAAAATTAATTTCATCAGTATCAATCTTAAACTTACTTTCAGATTTAATCCTATTAATAGTTGTTTTTAAATCTTCAATAATATCATCAACACTATCAAGAACAATATTTTGTGATATATCACTATAATTAGGATTATCCTCCACATATCCATTATTATTAAAATTAGATGTAATTGGTGGAATTATTATAATTATCATTATTAATATTTGTATTATTATTATAATTATTTAAATAATTATTCATACCATCATTACTATACGAATTATCATTTTTAGGTTCATTATTAAAATCATTAGGTAATGGACTGATATTATCATAATTATTTAAAAATCCCATGAAGTTGCTTCCACCACCATTATTACCATTATCACTAGGGTTATTATTAACATTTTGATTATTATTCAACCCATTATTATTTGGCATAAAACTATTATTCATATTATTATTCTGATTATTACCATAATTATCATTCATATTATTATGATTATTGTTCATATTATAGTTATTAGGTTCATAATTATTTTGCATTGGTTCAGTATTAGGATTATTATTTAAGAAACTCATATAACCATTATTATTAGTATTAACATTATTATTTGAATTATTATTAGGAATATTATTTACAGACATATTACTAGCTTGTGGTTCAGAAACTGGAGTAGGAGCTACATCATCATATTTCTTTAAAAATTCCATAAATCCACTATCAACATCATTTTGGTTATTCATATAACTATTATTATTTTGATTATTATTAAAATTATTATTTCCATTTAAATAATTCATAAAATCATTACTATTACCTTGTTGATTATTATTCATGTTATTATTACCAAAATTATTATTATCAAAGCCATTATTAGGACGATTATCAAAATTATTTTGATAATTATTAAATTGTGGTTGATTATTATTCATTTCATTACTATTTGGCATAAAACTATTATTCATTCCATTATTATTTGGCATAAAATTATTATTCATATTGTTGTTTGGCATAAAATTACTATTCATGTTATTATTTTGATTATTATTCATATTAAAATTATTATTCATTCCGTTATTCATCGCTTTAATCTCACTTTCTAATTCCCTTACAGTCATTCTTTTTTCTTTTACTTTATTTAATAGTTCAATTTGTTTCTCTGGATTTTTAACACTCAAAAGACTTCTAGCATGCCTTTCTGATATTTCATTTCGCATCAGTGACTCTTGTACTTCTAAAGGTAATTCCAATAACCTTAGTCTATTAGCAAGAGTAGATTGACTTATTCCTAGAGATGAGGCAAGTTCTTCTTGTGTCATACCATTATTTTTTAATAAACGTTCTGAAGTTCGTGCTTTTTCAATCGCTGAAACATCACGACGATGTTCATTTTCAATAAAGGCTACTAAGGAACTTTCTTTATCATCCATATTTCTAATTAAAGCTGGTATTTTTGTCAACCCTGCTAAAGCTGATGCCTTATACCTTCTTTCTCCCGCAACAATTTCAAATTTATTAGAAACTGGTCTTACAATAATAGGTTCTATAACACCATGTTGGCGAATAGAATCCGCAAGTTCATTTAATGCTTTTTCATCAAAAACTTCTCGTGGTTGAAATCTATTAGGTATTATATCATCTAATTTTATAAACACTACTTCATTTTCCATTAACAAATCCCTCTCTATTCTAAAATTCCTTATACTAACATTATACTAAAAAAAATCGATTTTTCAACGATTTTTCTTAATTTTATCAAAACTTCTCGGATACTTGACATTAGTTTTCTTATTTTTTCTTATTTTTATAATAGTTCGATGACTATTTTCAATAGGTAAATCAAATTCATAAATGTTTTCAATATTAGAATCTAATTTCTTTAAAATATCAACTGATTCTTTTATTTCTTCCTCGGCATTCGCTTTCATTGGAATAAAATAACCATTTACTTTAACCATTGGAAGACATAGTTCTGATAAAGTAGTAAGATTAGCAACCGCACGTGATGTTACAACATCAAATTCTTCCCGATGTATTCTAGCATAATCTTCACATCTTGTATGAACAGTAATTATATCCTTTAATTGTAATTCATTAATTACTAAATTTAGAAAATTTATTCTTTTTAAAAGCGAATCTACTAAAGTTATTGATAGGTTAGGAAAGACTATTTTTAAAACAATCCCTGGAAAACCAGCTCCAGTTCCAACATCGCAAAGAGATAAATTACTATTTAAATCAATCGCTTTATTTAATGTTAGAGAATCATAAAAATGTTTTAAATAAACTTCATCTTCTTGAATAATTCTTGTTAAATTAATCTTTTCATTCCATTCACATAATAATTTATAATATTTATCTAATTTTTCTAACATTTCTGAAGTAGCAATAATATCTATTTTTTTTAATTCATTAACAAAAACTTCTTTATTCATGCTTTTTCTTTTCCTTTTTTAAATAAACAGAAAGCATTGCTATATCACTAGGATTAACTCCACTTATACGTGATGCTTGCCCTAAAGATATTGGCATTACTTTTTTTAATTTATCTTTCGCTTCACTAGCAATATTAATAACTTCATCATAATTAATATCTTCTGGTATTTTAATATTTTCCAAATCCTTCATTCTTTTAATTTCTTTTTCTTCTTTTAAGATATATCCCGAATATTTAATACTAATTTCAACTTGTTCGATAACTTCTTTAGAATAATTATTGGGTATTTTTCCACTGTCAATTAAAGTATTAATAGTAATCTCTGGTCTTTTTAATAAATCATATAAAGTAATACCATCATTTATCTTACTTGTTCCTAGTTTCTCTAATAAATTATTCTCACTAGTAACGATTTTATTATTCTTTAAATATTCCATTAATTCATCAATTTTCGCACATTTATCTTGAAATTTATGGTATTTTTCTTCACTTATTAAGCCTAATTCATAACCATATTGACGTAGTCGTAAATCAGCGTTATCATGACGAAGTAATAAACGATATTCGGCACGAGATGTTAACATACGATATGGTTCTTTCGTTCCCCGAGTAGTTAAATCATCAATTAAAACACCAATATATGCTTCATCTCTTCCTAAAATAAATGGTTCTTTTCCTTCAATTTTTAAAACAGCATTGATTCCCGCCATCAATCCTTGTGCAGCGGCTTCTTCATATCCACTAGTTCCATTTATTTGACCAGCTGTAAATAAGTTTTCTAGAATCTTATTTTCTAAATTCTTTTTCATTTCAAGGGGATCAATTGCATCATATTCAATAGCATAAGCATATTTTAATATTTTAGCATGTTCAAGACCAACTAAACTATGAACCATTTTCTCTTGAATTTCATATGGCATACTTGTAGAAAAACCTTGTAAATAAATATCATCATAAAAACGACTTTCAGGTTCAAGAAACAATTGATGCCTTTCTTTATCAGCAAAACGTACAACCTTATCTTCTATTGATGGACAATACCTTGGTCCAATACCTCGTACATATCCACCATACATACTTGATTTTTTTAAATTTTCTTTAATAATATTATGCGTTTCTTCATTAGTATAAGTTAAATAACATGGTTCTTGTTCCTCAATTTTGAAGTCGAAAGAAAAAGTTCTTAATTCATTATCGCCATCTTCTCTTTGTAATTTAGAATAATCAATACTTCCCTTATCTAATCTTTGCGGTGTTCCTGTTTTAAGTCTTTGAATTGTCAAACCATATTTTCTTAAATTATCCGATAAATTCTTCGCTTCTTTCTCTCCATGAGGTCCACCAGGATTTCTTTTATCACCAACTAATATATCAGCTTTTAAATATGTTCCTGTAGTCAATATTACTGCTTTACTATATATCTTTTCACCATTTTCTAAGATAACTCCCATAACTTTATTATTAGATACAATTAAATCATCAACAAAGGCTTCCATAATAGTAAGATTATCTTGATTATTTAAAGTATCTAACATATTTTTAGGATATGTTATTTTATCCGCTTGGGCACGTAATGCTTGTACAGCAGGTCCTTTCTTGGTATTTAACATTTTAAGTTGAATAAGGCTTTTATCCGTATTAACGCCCATTTCACCACCTAAAGCATCAATTTCCCGTACTAAAATTCCTTTAGCTGGTCCACCAATACTAGGATTACATGGCATATCAGCAATATTTTTTATATTACTGGTAATTAATAGAGTAGAGTGATGCATTCTAGAAGAACTTAAAGAAGCTTCACATCCCGCATGTCCACCACCAACAACAATTACATCATAATTCATCGTTATCACTTCCAAATCCCTTAGATTATACAACAAAAGATATTATTTGTAAATAAAGAAAAAGGACTACTTCATTAGTTTCATCACTTTCTTTTATCAAATTCATTACTTACCAACACAAAACTTACTAAATAATTCATCAAGTAATTCTTCGGTATAACTTTCACCAATAATTTCACCAAGGATATTCCATACATCTCTTAAATCTATTTCAATAATATCAAGAGGCATTTCATTATCTAATGAATTTTCAATATCTTTTATTCTTTCTAAACACTCTTTAACCTTAGCAATTTGTCTTGTATTAGTTATTAAATTATAATCTTTTTTCTTTATTTCATCTAAG
>CADCJQ010000046.1 GCA_902801795.1 uncultured Erysipelotrichaceae bacterium | reverse complement strand
ACTACTATTTAAATTAGTTTTGGATGTAGGAAAAACATTTGTTAATTCAATATTAGTTTGTGTACTGTTAAAAGCAATTCTTCCTGTTTTGATAGTATTCTCTGTTCCTGTTCTTGTATAGTTAAAGAAAGCATATGTTACACTACCGATAGTTAATAATAACGTAAATATTGTTATTACTAATAACATTTGTTTTTTACTTTTTATCATTTTACTATCTCCTTTACTATTATTATTTCTTTTTAAAGTTCATCTTTATCATTTTAAAGACTTCCATCGCAATTAAGATAATTAAAGCAAATGCTACTAAAATAAACATATGAGCATAAGGTATTGGTGATGCTTTTAAAAACTTACTTAATACTGGTACTTCCATAACAATAACTTGTAAAATAATTGAACCTAATACTGTTACTAAAAGTAATGGATTACTATGAAGAGGCATACTAAAAGCAGATTCTCTTTCACTTCGACAATTAAAGACATGAATATTTTGAATAAATACCATTAAAACCATTATATAACCTCTTGCTATACCTACTTCCATACGAGCTTCTTTAACTAAAATATACCAAACAATAAAGACAATCATTCCAATAAATAAACCACTATATAATACTTCAGAAACTAATTCTTTATTAAAAATATTTTCGTTAGGACTAAGAGGTTTTCGTTTCATTATTCCTTTTTCCATTTTTTCATAAGATAAGGCAACATCTTGAAATCCATCAGTTACTAAATTTAACCATAATAATTGAATAGCAACTAATGGCATTGGTAAATCAAATACTACCGATAATAAATAAAATAATACTTCAGCAAGTCCACATGAAAGAAGAAAGAAACATACTTTTCGAATATTAGCATAAGCACATCTTCCTAGTTCAATACCTGATACAATAGAATTAAAATTATCATCAACAATAACCATACTTGATGTTTCTTTAGCCGTATCTGTACCACTTCCCATACTAATACCTATATTAGCACTACGTATTGCAGGTGCATCATTAACACCATCTCCGGTTACTGCAACAAATTCTCCTCGTCTTTTTAAAGATTCTACAATTCTTAATTTATCCATTGGAGTTACTCTAGCGAAAACTTTTTTATTTCTGATAAAAAAATCAAATTCTTTATCACTTTGATATTTTAATAAATCATTACCAGTTACTACTTCATCATAATTATTAGTTAAATTAAGTTCTTTGGCAATGGAAAAGGCTGTTAATGGATGATCTCCCGTTATCATTAAAACATTTATTCCAGCATCATGACATTCCCCTATTGCTCCTAATGCTTCACGTCTAATTGGGTCAATAAATCCAACCATTCCTTCAAATGTTAAATTAGGAATATCTTTTTCATCATAAAAATCTTTAAAGACAAATTTTTTTACTTTACCTGACGCTAAAGTAATAACTCGATATCCATTTTTCGATAGTTCTTCATTTTGATTTTTTAAACTATTAATACTTATAGGAATTTCTTTATTATTAACATTCATTTTATTACAAAATGATGAAACAACTTCAAAAGAACCTTTTATTGTGCAATAAACTTCATTTTGATATTGATAAAAAACAGCGGAATACTTATTTTCTGATTCATATGGAATACTTTTTAATACTTTATATTCCTCACTATATGTCTTATTTTTTTCAGCAAGAACTAAAAAAGCAATATCAATTGAATCACCATAGTATTTCTTTTTTTCTACTGTAGCTTCGTTATTTAATTTACCATGTAAGATAATTTTATCTACTAAGTTTTTATTTTCTAAATCTAATTTTTCAATTTCACCAGATGTATTATAACCAACACCCGTTATACTATATTGATTATTATTAGGAAGCATAATTACTTTTGCGGTTTGTTCATTAACTGTTAAAGTACCTGTTTTATCTGTTGCAATAACGGTACAACTACCTAAACTTTCAACATAATTTAGTTTTTTTACAATAACTTTCTTTTTAACCATTAAATTAGAAGTAATTGTTAAAGCCATTGTTAAAGCAAGAGGAAGTCCTTCCGGCATTGCCGATACTGTAAGAGCCACAACAGACATAAATAATTCATTTACTTGCATTCCCTTCATATATAAAACAAAAGCAATTAATACCGCTATTATCAAAATCATTATACTAATTTGTTTTGATAACTTTTCCATTCGAATTGTAAGTGGTGACTTTTCTTCTTTAATTTCCGATACCTTAAGAGCAATATTTCCAATTTCTGTATTAATACCCGTCGCTACAACAACTGCTTTGCATCTTCCTGTAACAATCGAACATCCAGCGAATAACATATTATATCTTTCTGCAAGAGGAGCATTTTCTTTAACTAAATTATTAAATTTATGAACATTAATACTTTCACCGGTTAAAACAGATTCATCTACTTGTAAATTAGAACATTCAATTATTCTCGCATCACTTGATAAGTGATCACCTGATTCAAGTAAAATAATATCACCTGGTACTAATTCTTCACTATCAATGATTTTTTCTTCTTTATCTCTTATTACTTTAACTTCATATTTAATTAAATTACGTAAACTATCAGCATTTTTATTTGCCTGATACTCTTCTATTGTTCCTAATATTAAATCTAATAAAATGATAAAGAAAACAACAATTCCATCAACATATTCCCCAATCAAAAAAGAAATAATAACCGTAGCAACAAGTAATAGCACAATGGGATCTAGTATTCCTGAAAAAAATATTTTTATAATACTATCTTGCTTTTTTCTTGGTAAAATGTTTTTACCATACTTAATTTGTCTTTTAACAACCTCTTTTTCATTTAAACCTGTATCAATATTAGTTTTCATCTTACTAATTACTTCATTACTACTCAATACATAATAATTATCTTTCATATATCACCTATTTTATAAATAAACTATAACAATTTTTTTAAAAAAAGTCAATTTATTCATAAATTAAGTTTAAAAAACATAAAAATTCACAAAAAATGGTGGTTTTGTATCGTATGTTGTTGACAACTATTCAAATGAACTCTAATAAATGAGAAAATGTACTTGGTGAAGTGATTATGAAATTAAGATTAAAAGAAATTAGACAAGAAAATAACTTAACTCAAAGACAACTTGCTAAAAAATTAAAAATTAGTAAGTCATACTATAATTATTTTGAAACAGGAGAAAGAATTATTCCTGTTATGCGTTTAAATGATTATTGTAACAAGTTTAATGTTAGTTTTGATTATGTTTTAGGTTTTCAAGAATATCCAGAAAATCCTCCAAAGAATTATAAAATCAAACCAGCACTAATAAGTAAAAGAATTAAAGAAATTCGTAAAAGTCGTGAGATGACGCAAAAACAACTTGCAGAACTTCTTAATACTTCTCAATCAACTATTAGTGCCTATGAAAGTGGTAAAACGCTTATTTTAACTGCTTTCCTATATGAATTATGTACTAAATTAAATATTTCAGCTGATTACGTTATCGGAAGAAGCAATGTTATTAATACAGTTATTTAGGACTTGTCAAACAAGTTCTTTTTTTTTATAATTAATTTATGGAAATAATTATAAATAATCAAAAATTTAATGTAGATATTGCTAATACTTTTAAAAAAAGATTAATAGGATTAATGGGAAAAAAAGATATTCAAAAAGGATTATTTTTTCCCAAAACTCGTAGTATTCATACTTTCTTCATGAAAGATAATATTGATATTATAATGATTGATAAAAATAATAATATTATTTATTATAAAAAAAATTTTAAAAAAAATAAAATTATTATTAAAAGAAAAGCCTATCATACAATTGAATTACCTAAAAATAGTATACATAATATAAATCTAAACAACAAAATAATAATAAAACAATAAATCTATATCATTTAATTAAATTTAAAATTTAAGTAAAAAAAATACTAACAAAACGTTAGTATTTTTTAACCATGTCTTCCACCACCAGATGAAAAACCTCCTCCTGAATGACCACTAAATGATGAATGACCTCCACCACTAGAACTACTACTATCTGATTGTACATATGATGATACATGTGAATGAACTAATTTATCAGTTTTATCAAGAAGATTAAAAGTTTGTTTATTAAGATATGTTGAAGCTTGAGTTGCTAATTTAACCATTTTATTTTTCTTAACATTTATGCTAATATAAATAATTGTTATAATTGAAGAAATTACTAAATTAACAAATATCATAGGTTTAAAAGTTCTAATTCTTTTTAAATGACCAGTTTCATCTAATACGTAATCATTTAATTCTTCATAATTACCATATTTATCAACATCATTTAACCATTTTGTAAAACCATCTAAATAGTTTTTACTACTAATTTCAGGATAAATATCATCTAAAATATCACTCATACGGCTATCATAATATTTAAGTTGAGCTTCTCCAAAAGAAAACATATCAAAATATGGATTATCAGCATAAGTATTTCTAAATAATAATACTCCACTATATTTTTCCATATCAATACCAAAATCATTAAAATCATAAAAATCCGATGCAAAATATGAATTTTCAGAATCATTACTATATTGATAATCATAAGTTAAAATAACAATATCCATTTTATATTTTTCAATTAATGCATCAATTTTACTTTTCAATTCTTTTTCTTCTTCATCCGTCAAGATATCAGAAAAATCATATATTTTTTCATCTGCATTAACATAAGGTGTTTTTTTAGCATACTCATATCTTTCACTATTCATATCCCATTTTTTATTCACACCATAATTATTTTCTTCTGTTCTTTCTTTAAGTTCGACTGCATTTACATTAATAATTAATAATAACAGTAATGGTAATAATAAATACTTAATTTTTTTCATTATTTACCTCCTAAGCAATAGATAAGATATATTATTAATTCTATTATTCCAAAACAAATAATTAAAGAAATAATGGAATAAATAAATACTTTATTTTTATCAAGAGGAATATTACCAACAAACTTTCCTGTTTGACCATTCATGGCAAAAGTATAATATTTATCTTTATATTTAACATTAACCATATATACTGGTAATAATACATAATAAAATTTAGAAATAACATCATCAATTTCTTTTTTTATAATACGCGGAATACCATGTTTACATGTTTCTAACATTTCTTTCTCACCAGAATTAGTAATTCTAGTTTTGGCATCATCATAACATTTTTCTTCATCAATATCATATTTTTCAGCAAGAAAACCTGACAAATAAGCATGATTATATTCTTCTAATTCATTATAATCAAATGGTTCAATAGAGTTCATTAAATCATTTTCAAAACGACTACTTCCATCTACAGGAACTTTTTCAAATGTCATTGTTCCTTTTCGATGCATTTCATAAATATCCGTTTTAGTATAATGTGTTTTTCCCGTAGTCCAATGAATAATTTCTTCTCCTTTAGCATCTAATTCTTCATTAAAAACAATATCATATAGCCAAAAAGGAATATAAATACCTCTTATTTTTTCAATATTAGTCTCATTATTAAATGTTTTAGGAACAAATTTTCTTCCTTTAGATAAGTTTCTAAATGCTTCTTTTGCCTCTTCTTTATCTTTCTTAAAAGGAATAATATAATTAGGTCGAAACTTACCCGTTAATTTATTTTTTAAAATTGCTGTATTACCACAATAAACACAAAATGTTGCACTTGTTTGTTCATCAGCAACAATAACAGCTCCACAGTCAGGACAATTATATTGAAATAATCCCTTATCATCTTCTTCTAAATTCTCATTTTCACTTTTATTTTTTAACTCCTGAACAGTAAATTCACTATTACAATAATCACAAATCCATTTCTTTTTTTTAGGATTAAACGTTATTTTCGCTCCACAACTAGGACATCTTGAATCTATTGCTGTTGAATTTTTAACTTTCTTTTCTTCATTATTGGCCATTTTTACCTCCATACATTATTTTACCATAAACATAGTAAATTAAGAACATAAATTCTTTTTTTTTAAACATTTCTTTCTTAATATAGAAAAAAATATTTAGAAATTCATCTAAATATTTTTTATTAACTTACCATTCTATTTTTTTAACAAACTTTTTGGTACATTCTCTTCGTAAACCTTAACATTCTCAAATAAATTATGAACATTAGCTTCATTTTTTAATAATTCATTTACTCCTTTAAAATCACTTGTTATAATATATGGTACAATTATTTGTTTACTATTTTCTGACTCTACATAATTATATGATAATTTCAAATTCTTCTCTTGAGAATCAAAAAGGCCATAGAAATTACTTCCTTCTTTTACAACAAACTTTTTACTTGTTGAAGGAATCACCGTTTCCCTTTCAAAGTTAAATTCTCTATTCGCTTTAAAAGCATCAAAAATTTCTTTTCTATTATCATCTAATATTTTTTGATAATTTCCATTATAAATATCAAATAAAAAGTCAATCTCTCCATCATCATATTCAGATATTGTAAAGAATTTTTTACCTTCTTCATCTTGATATTCTATGATAATAGCAGTCTCATCTTGATAATCTTTAGCAAAATAAATATTTGTTACATTTATTTCTCTCATTAAAGATTTTTTTAATGGCTCAAGAACATTAAGCATTTCACCATAACGTTTGAATGATAAATCTAATACTTCTCTTGCACTAAGAACATTCTTTCTTTTATTATACTCTTCTTCTTCTTTCATTGCATTAATAATCGCACGATAAATTCTAATCTTTTCCAAATTATTCAACATATAAATCCCCTCCTAAAATAAATTAATTATTTCTTCAAAACCTAAACTATATTCTTCCTTTTTATTCATATCTTTTATCTTGAATATACCACTTTTAATTTCATTTTCACCAATTATCATAACATATTTAATCTTTTCTCTTTCAGCATATTCAAAACATTTACCTATTTTCTTTTTATTCATTTCTATTAA
>CADCJQ010000045.1 GCA_902801795.1 uncultured Erysipelotrichaceae bacterium | reverse complement strand
AGATGGAGTATCATCAGCAACAAGTTGTGCCAATTTCTGTTGGAAAAAAACTGGAACAAGTGGAAATGAATATACTCAAAGTGTAACATCACCTGGAACAGGATGGACCCAAGTAGGAAAAGTAGGAGAAGTAACTTGTAGTGAAAGTCCAGCATGTTATAAAAATGGTAATAATTATACATGGGGAAATTATAATGGAGTATCTGGTTATACTAAAGTAAATGATGTTACTAAAGAATCAGATTGTGCCCCAGTAAAATGTTGGTACAATGGTACAACAAATGATTATAAATGGCAAAAGAATACTCCAGGAAATGGATATTCTGAAGTAAGTAATGTTACTAAAGAATCAGATTGTGCCCCAGTAAAATGTTGGTATAATAGTTCAACAAATGACTACAAATGGCAAAAGAATACTCCAGGAAATGGATATTCTGAAGTAAGTAATATTACTAAAGCATCAGATTGTGCCCCAATAAAATGTTGGTATAATGGTACAACAAATGATTATAAATGGGAAAAAGAAAGCCCTGGAACTGGCTATGCTATTGTTCCTGATATAGATGTTGAAAGTAAATGTGTAAAACCAAAGTGTTGGTATAATGATAAAACTGATGATTATAAGTGGGATAGAGAACAACCATCAAATGATTACCATGCTGTTGATAATATTGAGTATGAGACGGAATGTGTAAAAAAAGAAGTTGAAGCATGTTACGTAAATAAAACAACAGGAAAATATGTTTGGGGAAAATATGAAAATAATACTTCGTATGAACTTGCAAATAATAAAAGCAAAGATGATTGTCATGACATTATTGATGAAGTTCCTAAAACAGACTTTGGTATTGAAACAATAGTTTATATAGCCGTTATAGTGTTAATAATTACTGGTTGTGCGTTCATTGTTTATTCAAATTATAAAAAGAAACAGAATAGTTAATATATTAAAGGGTTGTTAAGTTTATGACAACCTTTTAATTATATAAAAAAATAATAAAAAAACACTTGTATTTATTTTAAAATAAAGTATAATAAATATATAAGGTAGGAGATAAAATGAGTAATCGAGATAAAAAAATATTAATTATTACAAGTGGGGCATTTCTAGTTGTTATGCTATTTATATTATTTATAACATTACAAACAAAAGAAAAGATGATTGATAATAGTGGAAGATATAGTGAAGCTATTTTTGCAGATACTGTGTGTAATGAAGGACAGTATTTAGACGATAATGGCAATTGTCATACATGTGAAGCTGGTAATTACTGTCCAGATAGAGTTCATAAATATGAATGTACAGGAAATACCGTAACAACAACCGATGGTATGATTGCTTGTGTAGAATGTAAAACAATTGATGATCGATACCCTTATGCATATACGAAACATACGAGATGTTATACTTGTAATGCAGAAACACATTATGATATATCATTTACCGAAGATCCAGAATGTGATTTAGGTTATGGATTAACGCATTGTGCACCAGGAGCTGTTTATTTATGTTATTATAACCCAACAACTGATACATATATTTGGTCATCTTCATATCAAGGTGGCGGTTATGAAGTAAAAACAACAATAACTAGCGAAGAAGAATGTAAAACGTCTCAATGTTGGTACAATGGAACGACAAAAGATTATAAGTGGCAAATTGATAATCCTGGAACTGGATATGCAGTTGTTCCTGAAATAACGGCAAAGTCTTTGTGTAAAGACCCAGTGTGTTGGTATGATCGAAATACTAATGATTATAAATGGCAAAAAGAATGGCCTCAAGGAAATTACGAAGAAGTAACAAATATTACCAGTGAAACAGATTGTGCACCAATAAAATGTTGGTACAATAATTCGACAAATGATTACAAATGGCAGAAGAATACTCCAGGAACAGGTTATGTTTCTGTAAATAATATTAATGTAGAGAGTGAATGCGTACCAATAAAGTGTTGGTATAATAGTTCAACCAATGATTACAAATGGCAAAAGAATACTCCAGGAACTGAGTATACAGTTGTACCTGATGCTGATGTAGAAAGTAAATGTGCTGCTCCTAAGTGTTATTATAATTCTAATACAGATGATTATAAATGGAGTAAAACACCACCAACAAGCGATTATCATGTTGTTAATTCAATAGATCTTGAAGTTAACTGTGCTAAAAGTGAAGCGGATGCTTGTTATATCAATAAAACAACAGGTGCATACGTTTGGGGAAAATATGAGAAAAATACTGCTTATCAACTTGTTAAAAATACAAGTCAAGATGATTGTCATGAAGTAGTTAAAGAAGTTCCTAAAACCGATATGAGTATTGAAGGTGTGATATTAATTTCTACAGCAATACTTGCAATAATAGGAATTGGATTTATCGCTTATTCTAATCATATTGGAAAAAAGAATTAGACAATATTAAGAACTAAATAGTACAATTTAGTTCTTTTTTCTTGATAAAAGTAAAATCATGTGATAGAATTACATTAGAGTAGAAAGGAAATGTGTATGGGATATAGTTTATCAAAGTTAATTATTTATTTTTACCGTGGATTATTTTCTTTAATATATTTTATAATTGGTAAAAAGAAAAATATCCAAAAAATGTTTGATTATGATAACGAAAGTGAAATAAACATGGATACAAATAATGTATTCAAAAATACTATTTCGGGAGTTTCTAGTGAAGAAATAAAAAAAGTTGGATTCAGGTATAAAGCTAAAAATAATTTAGGAAAAAAAATAAATGGAACATTTGATGCTTATAATATAGAACAAGCGAAAAAGTTTTTAGCAAGTCAAGGATTAACCTTGACAGAAATTGCACCTCGTGGAAAATATGATATTGATGTTAATATTGGAAGTGTATTATCAACTACTGATTTGTCATTTGCATTAACACAGTTAGCAACATATATAAGAGCAGGAATACCTTTAGTTGATTCAGTTAAAATCCTTGCAAAGCAATCAGAAAAACCAGCTAAGAAAAAAGTTTTTGATATGATTGTTTATGATTTATTAAGTGGTGATGATTTTTCAACTGCATTGTCTAAGCAAAAAAAAGTCTTTCCTAAGTTACTAATTAATATGACAAGAAGTGCTGAATTAACTGGTGATTTACCTAAAGTATTAGATGAAATGGCTGAATATTATACTTCAATTGATAAAACCAAAAAGGAAATTAAAAGTGCTATGACTTATCCTACAGTTGTCTTTTTGTTTTCCATTATTGTTGTTGCTTTCGTTTTGATTTGGGTTGTTCCACAATATGTTTCAATGTTTGAAGGACTTAATGCAGAATTACCACCAATTACAGTAATGACTATTAAATTTAGTAATTTCTTACAAAATTATGCCGTTGGATTACTTTTAGTTATTATTACCATTTTATTATTATATATATATTTGTTTCGTCATGTTCGCAGTTTTAAACTTACAATGCAAACTTTATATATGCATTTGCCTGTTATAAAGAAAATAATGATATATAGCGAAGTATCAATGTTTTCGAGAACCTTTGCCTCTCTTTTAAATCATGGTGTATACATAACTGATAGTATGGATGTTTTACTTAATGTATCTGATAATGAAATATATCGAAGTATCATCAAGAAGACTATTGCTAATTTGAATTCCGGAGGAAAAATATCTGATGCCTTTAAAGATCATTGGGCATTTCCTTTAGTTGCTTATGAAATGATTGTAACTGGTGAATCAACTGGTCAATTAGGTACAATGATGGAAAAAGTTGCTAATTATTATGATAGTTTACATACTAATGCTGTTACATCAATAAAAAGTTTAATAGAGCCTATTTTAATTATCTTTCTAGCAGGAAGTGTAGGAGTAATTTTATTAGCTATTCTATTACCAATGTTTAGAATGTATGAGGTAATACAATAATGGAAGTTTTTTACTTAATTAGTTTTTTTATGATAGGAGCAGTCCTTGGCTCCTTTTATAATGTTCTAGGAATACGAATTGTTAAACACGAATCAATTATTATGCCTAGATCTCATTGTGATAAATGTGGGCATATTCTTAAATGGTATGAATTAATTCCTATTTTATCATTTGTTTTCTTACGTGGAAGATGTCGAGAATGCAAAACTAAATTATCTTGGTTATATCCTTTTTCAGAATTATTCTGTGGTATTTTATTTGCAATAAGTTATTATTCTTTTGGGTTTTCATGGAATTTAATAATATCGTTAACTTTATCAAGTTTATTAATTATTGTTACTGTAAGCGATCTTACTTACATGATAATTCCTAATCGTTTTATTATTATTCCTTCAATAATTATTTTATTAGTTAAATTAATAGGCTTTGGACTAACAACATTTTTAACATCATTATTATATGGAATTATATCTTTTGCAATCATGTTTTTCATTATGAAATTTGGAACCTATATCTTTAAAAAAGAAGCCTTAGGGGGGGCAGATGTTAAGTTAATGTTTGTTGTTGGTATTTGTGTAGAGCCATTTCTTTCCCTAATTGTAATTATCATTGCTAGTGTTATTGCTTTACCAGTATCATTATTACTTCTTTATAAAGAAAAGGAAAATATTATACCTTTTGGTCCTTTTATTGTTATTGGTTTATTAATTGTATATTTTACAAAATTAAATGCTATTGATATTATAAATACTTTTATAAAAAAATAGTGTATATTAATAGTGGTGATAGTATGTTTAGTAAAGAAAAGAGTCTTTTAAAAGATTCTTTTTTTGATGATATTGATGGTAAAAAACTAGATAAATATCAAAGAAAAGTTGTTATTGATAATAGTGATAGATTACTTGTTGTGGCAGGAGCAGGTAGTGGTAAAACACTTACAATAGTTGCGAAAGTAAAATATTTAATAGAGAAATTAGGTTATCAAGAACAGGAAATATTATGTCTTTCGTTTACTAATGAAACCGTTAATAATTTAAAAGATAAATTAAAGAATTCTGTTGAAGTATTGACATTTCATAAACTAGCTTTAAAAATTATAAATAGTAATCATATTAACTATTTTATTGCTTCCGATACCATGCTACAATATATTATTAATGAATATTTTAATGGTAATATCGTAAAACGTAGATTTTTATTAGAATATTTTGATAAACAATTAATGTATGATGAAATAATAAATAGTAGTAAACTAGAATATTTAAAAAATAATATTTTATCTTTTATTAAGAAAATAAAGTGTAGTGATTTTAATATTAAAGATATCAAAAGAATCGTAAAAAAATGTATTTATGAAAAAGAAAAAATCTTTTTAATTTTTACTTTAGAAATTTTAAAAATATATCAAGAAGAATTATTAAGTGAACTTAAAATAGATTTTGATGATATGATAATATATGCGAAAGATTTAGTAAGAAGTAAAGGATTAAAATGGAAATATCGTTATATTATTATTGATGAATACCAAGATATTTCGCAAATTCGATTTAATTTAATTAATGAAATATTAAAAAGTATTCCGGCAAAACTTGTGTGTGTTGGTGATGATTATCAATCAATTTATGGTTTTTCTGGAAGTAATATTAGTTTATTTATTAATTTTTTTAAATATTTTTCAAAAGCTAAAAGAATAGATATAAAAAATACTTATCGTAATTCTTATCAATTAATTAAGACATCAGTTAAGTTTATTATGAAAAATGATTTACAATTAAAAAAGCATATTAAGGCTACTTTCTTTTATAAAAATCCTATTGTTTTAGTATATTATGATTCTTTAAAAGAAAGTTTTGACAACTTATTAAATTATTTATATTTAGAAGAAGAAAAAAATATTTTAGTATTAGCCCGTTATAATAATGATTTTAAATTAATTAATAAAAAGGAAGAACATCAAGGGATGAATATTAAGTATTTAACGGTTCATATGTCTAAAGGATTAGAAAGTGATGTAGTAATATTATTAAAAGTATCAGATGAGTATCTTGGTTTTCCTTCGAAAATTAAAAATAATAATATTTTTTCATTAATTGATAATAGTGATGAAGATATACCTTATGCAGAAGAGAGAAGACTATTTTATGTAGCCTTAACGAGATGTAAAAAAAGAATTTATCTTTTAGTACCTAAAAAAAATCCATCAATTTTTATTGATGAAATATATAATAGGAGTGCAGAGTTATTGTTAAAATAACTTAAATTTGGTATAATGATATTAGTGGAGGTTATATGAACGTAGTAGAGATTATTAATAAAAAAAGAGTAAAAGGGGAATTGACTAAAGATGAATTAAGTTTTATCTTTAATGGATATTTAAATGGTACTGTTAAAGACTATCAAATGAGTAGTTTATTAATGGCTATATGTATTAATGGAATGAGTGAAAAAGAAACATTTGATTTAGTTGATATCTTTATTAAAAGTGGAGATGTCTTAGATTTAAGTATGATTCCGGGTATTAAAGTTGATAAGCATTCAACAGGTGGTGTAGGTGATAAAGTAACTTTAATTATTGGACCAATAGTAGCAAGTCTAGGTATTCCTGTTGCTAAGATGAGTGGAAGAGGATTAGGTCATACTGGTGGAACTATTGATAAATTAGAAAGTATTAAAGGTTTTAATGTTAGTCTAACAGAAGAAGAGTTTATAAATCAAGTTAAAGATATTAATTTAGCAGTAACAGGTCAAACAAAGAATTTATGTCCGATGGATAAGATTATTTATGCCTTACGTGATGTAACAGGAACTGTAGCATCTATTCCTTTAATAGCAACAAGTATTATGTCTAAAAAAATCGCTGGTGGCGCTGATAAAATTCTTTTAGATGTTAAAGTTGGTGATGGAGCAATAATGAAAACATATGATGATGCGGAGAAACTTGCTAATTTAATGACCAAGATAGGAACTTTTTATAAGCGTGAAGTAATATGTGAAATAACGGATATGAATACTCCTTTAGGTGATAATATTGGAAATAGTCTAGAAGTAATTGAAGCCATGGATATCTTAAAAGGAAAAAAAGGACATTTAAGAGATTTATGTATTGAAGAAGCTAGTAAGATGGTTAGTATGGCTAAAAATATTAGTATTGAAGAATTTGTTAAATATCAAAATGGTAATCTTAAATCATTAGAAGTAAGTCCTTTAACTATTGATATTAAAAGTAATAAAAAAGGTGTTTTAAAAAGAATTAAAACTCTTAATTTAGGTAATTTATCTGTAAGTCTTGGAGCCGGAAGACTTAATAAAGAAGATAATATTGATTATACCGTAGGGATTGTTTTAAAGAAGCATCTTGATGATGTAATTAATATTAATGATACTTTATGTACCTTATATGTAAAAAATAAAAATATTACAATTAATCCTGATGATTATTTTGAAATTATATAATATAAAAAGTGTTAAAATAGAAAATAGATAAACTGTCAAGTGAATTATCGATGATAATAAAATATGATAATTCACTTGTTTTTTTTCTTCTTTTTTGATAATATTATCATGTAAAGTAAGGAGAATTATATGGATAATGTTAATAAGAAAAATGATAAAAAAGTAATGATTTTAATAATGGGAATAGCCGTAATGATTGTAACATTAGTTGGAGTATCAATAGCATTCTTCAACTATACAAGAACCGGTAGTCCTAATAGTATTGCGGTAGGGAATATCTATTTTAATAGTAATTATACGGCAGTAACTTTAAATAATGTCTTTCCGGTGGATAAAGCGAGTGTTTTAACTGATACCGATAATGTCATGACCGTAAATGTATCTATTCAAGGAAACACAAGTTATCCTGGAGGAATTGATTATAAGGTAACGGCTAGTAATGTCAGAATAACTACTAACGGAAAGAATATTCCCTTAAGTGTTAATGTAACAAGTAGTGATTTACCTAATAATTCAGTTGCATTATATTCTTATGAAGATGGAACAATCCTTCAAAATGACAGTGAATTTGCTGTAGGTCATATTCCACCAAATACGAATGTTAATGGAACAATTACTTTAAGAGTTTATATTGATGAAGATTTAGTAGCCATAAGTGATACTTTAGAAGATGGAGATATTAATGTACCAGGTTATACTAATGGTACAACAAGTGATTGGGTTGATGGAAGAACCGTTCTAACTACTTCTGAATGGAATGCTTTACAAACATCTGGAATTGGTTTTAGTGTTAAAGTATCTGCAGACGAAGGAGTATATGATTCATCTGCTGTCGGATATCTAACTTATAATAAAAATCAGTTGTTAGGAAGTACACCATTACGTCAACCTCTTAAAGGAGATGGAAC
>CADCJQ010000044.1 GCA_902801795.1 uncultured Erysipelotrichaceae bacterium | reverse complement strand
GTATCTGCTGTTTCACCACTTTGACTTATTAGAATAACTAGTTCATTTTTCTTTGGAAATATTTTTTGATAACGATATTCACTGGCCATCAAAACATTTGTCTCGATATTGGCTTTCTCTTCTAATAAATATTTACCAACCATACCAGCATGATAGGCACTACCGCAACCAACAATGGTTATTTTTTGATATTTTTTTAAATAACCAAAGTTTTTTTCTAAGTCATTTACTTGTAAATTTGGTACATAATTTTTAATAATGTTTTGATAAACGGTTGTTTCATCATGAATTTCTTTTAACATGAAATGCTTGTAACCATTTAGCATAACGTCATTACTTGTTCCTTCATAAGTATTTATTTCTTTAGTAATTGGTTTTAAATTTTTATTATATATTTTAAGACCATCTTTTGATAATTTAGCGATTTCTCCAAAATCTAATAAATAATATTTATTGGTATATTGAAGAAGAGCTGCAATGTCACTTGCTAGAAAGCAATCGTTATCTTTTTTGGATATAATTAGGGGACTATCTTTTCTAATGGCATAAATACTATCTAATTCATCATCAAAAATAATTGCAAAGGCATATGATCCTTTAATTATTTCCATAGCTTTCTTTAATGCTTTTAATTTATCTTTTTCCTCGCTATATAAAAAATCAATTAGTGCACATGCTACTTCAGTATCCGTTTCACTTTTAAATTGATAGATTTTTTTTAATTGTTCTTTTAATTCAACATAATTTTCAATAATTCCATTATGAACCAGGGTTGTTTTTCCTACTTTATGAGGATGGGCATTTATTTCATTAGGTACACCATGTGTTGCCCACCTTGTATGACCAATTCCCATATTACTAAAGGTATCTTTTTTTATTTTCTTTTCTAAATTAGATACTTTACCAACACTTTTAATTATTTCTAATTTATTATTTTTATTTATGGCAATTCCACTAGAATCATATCCACGATATTCTAGGGCTTTTAAGCCATTTAATAGGATATCTTTGGCATTATTTTTACCAACATATCCAACAATTCCACACATAAACTTCCTTTCTGATATACTTTTTGTTATAAACACTATTTACTTTTTGTAATATATCTAACGATTTCCCGTAGTAGCGTCCGCTTGAATTATTCTCGATAACTACTATCCTCGTAGCCGTAAAGGCATCGCGCTCATTATATCATTATCCTCCTGCTAATTTAATATAACTAGTATAATTATATTCAAAAAGGTAATGATTTGTAAATATTATTTGACAATTATTTTAACTTGTAACCAAGTTTTTCAAGTTCTAAAATAGTAATTTTGTATAAATCCTTTTTCTTTAATAAGAGTATATTATAAAATATAGTTCCTATATATTTAAAAGAGTGATGGCAAATCACTCTAGTTTAAATCTACTTTTTCAATAAAATAATTTTGATATAGATTAGTTTCTTCAATTTTAATATTATTTTTTATTGCTTCAGCGATTATTTCAGTTTTTAATTTATAATTTTTACTTTTATACCATCCAATAGGGAAGATATTATTTTCATTAATATGTTTTTTCTTATAGGTTATTTCTGCAATAATATATAAATCTTGATCATCTTTTTCCATAATTTTTATCTTGTCCTTTCAGTTTCATAGTTATATTCTTCTAAATTAAGAAATTTTGATTTATAGAAGTTATCTAGCATATCTACTAATTCATTTCCAACAATATCACGTAATATTTTGATTATTTCGTTAGCGTGTTTTGATTTGATAATTTCTGAATAATTTGCAATCATTTCCGTAAATTTTATTTCTGATGATTTATTTATATCATCACGATAGTAGTATTTAACTCCATGTCCATAGGCAGGTAAGATAGTTTCTTGTTCATCGTTATGTAAAAGACTACTTCTAAATTTTCCGGTAGATATTGCATCAATTATATCACCAATAGAGATAAAAGCATCATATTCTGTACGCATAATCATATCAACAACTTCTTCAATTTCAATTTCTTTTTTTTGACTTACAAATTCATCTCTTGTAAAAGAACTTGATAAAACAATATCTAATGTTTCACGAGAATAACCTTTCTCTAAATATTTTTGAATCATTTTTTCTTTTTCAGTGTTCAACATTTCATCAATTCTTTTTTCATCGTCACTATTTTGGGTAATGACAATATATTTATCAACAATTTGTTTTGCTTGTTCTCGAATTTTTTTTAGTATTTCCTGAAATTTTATGGAATATTGGTTTATATTATCTAACCATTTTGGTTCTTGATTAATTGAATTTATAAGTTCATTGTAATTTGGTGGAACTTCATAATTAGTTAAATAATAATGCATTGCATGTCCGGTTTCATGATTTAAAGTGCTAATTGTGGTATCTTCAACTACAACACCTTTAATTTGTGAAAAATAACCTGCATCAATTTGTTTAGTATAATAAAAATCAGGATGTTGTTGTTTAATAGTAATTAATTTTTTTAATTCTTCAATAAAAATAGGATTAATTATTGTACAATATCGATATGAAGTAATTAATGCATTAATAATATTCATATCACTTTTCCCATCTTTTTCAAATAATATTTTTAATTCGTTTAATAATTCTTCAACAGGAGAATTGATGTTTTGAGCATATTCATCATTATAAATATTTAAGCATATTTCACTACAATCAAATTTGTCATATGATAGATTAAGTAATGCTTCATCAACACCAAGCATTTTTAATTCTGTAAAAATACTTTCTTTTTTCTTTAAAGAATTTCTGATAATTTTATTTAAAGTTAAATCTTTATCTAGATTAATTAAATAATATAATAAACTATTGTTTTTTTCATCTTTTTTTAATAAATCGTCTTCTTCTAAATTATCTAAGAAACCATATAATTCATTTTGGGTCATTTGAATATAGCATCTTGCAACATCTTCGTTTTGACCATATTTAAATGCCATTTTTTCAAAATTAACCTTTGTTCCTTTTTTATATGCATTAATTAATAATTGTAAATAATTATTATCTTTAGAAGGATAATTCATAAGTAATTCTAATTTGGCATTATATAATAAATCTAGTCTATTATGTTTAAGGAGAATATTAAGTGTTTCCATAGATTGGAAATCATATCCATGAAATGTTGGACTAATATTAGAATCTAGTAAATCATCTAAAATAGTTTTGTTATTTATTTTAGATAATAATAAATTTTCAGATGAATTAATTAATAGGTTTTTATATCCTAATTGATATAATTTTAAGGCGCTTTCTTTAGAAATTACATAGTTTTCGAGTTTTTTTTGAAAATTTGGATTATTTAGTAATTTTTCTCCTAAAAAGTGATTATTAGATATTACAAATAATTCATCTAAAATGTTATTATTTATAATGTCAAAACGATTATATTTGATACAATAATCAATTATTCGTAAATCATTTTCACATGAATAGTTTATTGTATAATAGTATTTATTTTCTATTAAATAGTCAATTACTTTTTTGTTTGGAGCAATTTCTTCATATAATGTTTGTTCGTTAATTGAATTAATATCTTTTTTATATTTAACAAGTAATAATATTTCATTAATTGATGGTTTAGTTCCTAATTTAATAGGAATATTATTTATAAGTGCATATTCATAGGGAGTCATACCATTGTTCATAGGTTCAAAAAGACAATCACTATAGTAAGTATTTCGTTCAATACTTGTTATTTTTCCATCTATTAAATCTTGTTCAAATTGTTTTTTTTGTGGAAGGAGATTATATAATTCGTCAAAAGATAAATTATCAAGTGACTCTTTTGGAAAATTCCTATTATATTGTAAATAATATTTTAAGTTTTCTAGTAATTCACTACTATCAAAAAATTTGAAAACTATGTTTCTGTCATTTTCAAGCATATATAATAGTATAGGTTTTCGATTATAAAAATCAAAAGGATTTATTAAATCAAAAGATGAAGGTTTTTGATATTTAATATTATTTTTTAAGAATATCATATTAACTTCGGCAGCTATTTTATTGTTTTCTGATTTGGGTTTCATGTTTTCAAAAGGAATGTTTTCACCATTTCGATACTTTTGAATTAATAATTCTAAATAATTATTTGTAGAATTAGGATAGTTCATTAATATTTGACAATCCATTTTTAATAAAGCATCATATTGTTTATTATCATATAATATTTTAGCAATACGGAATGATTTATCATCAGTAATATCACTTATATTGACATTCATTTTTATTAGGTTTTCTAATACTGTTTCATTATTTAGTTGGCTTATAAGGCAATTTTCATTAGCATATTTCAATAAGTCTAATTTACCGATATCTTTAAAACAGTTATAAAGAGTATTAATGTTATTAATCTTTTTTATTAATTCTTTACAATTGTCTTCATTAATTTCTAGTAGTTTATTAATTGGATATTCTTCTTTCGTTTTTTCAAATAGACGATATATTATTTCCAAAGACATAATTTTTAATTTAAATGAATTTTTTTCAAACATAAGCTCAATTAGTGTTTTATCATATTTTTTTTCAAATAATATATCAATATTATCAAATTTATCAATATAGTAGTTATTAGAAAACATGTAGTATAGCATTTCATAGTTTTTAGATATTTCTTTTAAAAGATTTTTATCTAAAATTGATACTTTTTTTTTAATTATATAATCAAGAAATGTTTGGTCATTTTCGTCTTTTAGTAGTAAATCAGAGTATAAAACATTATGTTTTTCAGATATATATGATAATTTTTTTAATTCATTAATTCTTTGAAATTCAGCCATTTTAAATTACCTCACTATAATCGAAGTATAGCATAATCTTTTATTGAGTTCAATAATATTTGCTGAAAAAAATTGTAGTAAAGAATAATAGAACTTTATTGTTATAATAATTCTAATAGGCTTAATAATCTTTTTTTATTCATTGGTTTTTAAAAAGTTCATTACTAAATCAATTAATACATCTTTTTCTTTGGGATTAGATTGGGCGATAAGTAGTGTAATTGCCACAAGTGTATTATTGTCAATAACTTGTTCATTATTATTATATAATATATTATAAAATTCTAGAAAATATATAAATAGAGTAGCTGCTATTCTTTTGTTACCATCAATAAAAGTATGATTTTTGGTAATTAAGTATAAGAAATTTGCGGCTTTTTCTTCTATCGTAGGATATAAGTCATTTCCATTAAAGGTTTGATATAGTGTTCCAATAATTTCTTGTAAACCATGATTTCTTTCAAGAGCAAATAAATCACTATCACTATTAAATTTGAGTTTAGAAATGATATTCATACAATCTTCATAAGTTATTTTCTCTTCATTTTTATTACCTTGAGGTTTGATTATTCTTTTATGATCGTAGTCATCAAGTAAGTTTAAAGCATTAGAGTAGTTATTTATTACTTTAATAATTTCTTGTGCATCATTATTTTTTAATTCATAATTAATTCTTCCAGCAATATCTATTAATTTAACTGTTTTTTCAAGATATGCTAGTCTCTTTTGATTAATGGCATATCCTTTTAAAAGAAAATCTTTTATTATTTTATTAGCCCATTTTCTAAAGATAATACCATTTTTACTTTTAACTCTATAGCCAACACTAATAATCATATCTAAATTATAGTAATCAATATTACGTGTGATATTTCTAGTTCCTTCTTTTTGAACTGTCGCAAATTTTGCGACAGTTGAATTATCTAATTCTTCTTTTAAAGCATTATCAATATGTTTTCTTATTGTTTTGACATCTCTATCAAATAACTTAGCCATTTGATTAGCATTTAACCATACTGTTTCCTCTTTTAAATTAACTTCAAGTTTTACACTTTGATTTTCAAATAATACAATTTCATTTTTCATTTTACTTTATACCTTTCTTATAACATAATAACTATACCAAAACAAACAATTCCATATTCAGTATATGATTGAAATATATTAAAGTCAAGTTCAGTGAATTTTAGTTAATAAAAAATTATCGTTTTTTAGCGATAATTTTCTCTAGATAATTAATTAAATAGTAAAAGATAAAAGATAGAAGTCCAAGAATAACGACAGATGTAATTACTAAACTAATATTAAATACTTGTGAACCATACATAATTAAATAACCTAATCCTTTTTTAGATACTAATAGTTCTCCCATAATTACTCCAATAAAGTTCATACTCATATTTATTTTTAATGCATTAATAATGTTTTCTTTATTACTTGGTAAAATTACTTTTATGAAAATATCTTTCTTTTTACATTGAAAACTTTTAAGTAAAGTAATGTAATTATTTGGAGTTGAAATAAAACTTTGATAAAAATTAATGATAGTAATAAATAAAGAAATCATTAAACTCATGACAATAATAGATTTAATACTAGCTCCTGCCCATATAATAATAAGTGGACCTAAGGCTACTTTAGGAAGAGAATTAATGATTGTTAAATATGGTTCAAAAACTTTAGATAAGAATTTATTCCACCAAAGAATAGTAGCTACAACTAAACTTATAATAGAGGCAATGGAAAAACTAATAATTACTTCATATAAAGTAATAAGTATATGACTAAAGAAATTATTTTGGTTAAGTAAATTAATAATGGTTTTTATAATTAGAGTAGGTGAACTATAAAGAAAGGTATTAATAATTTCTAATTTAGAAAGCAGTTCCCATAAAAGAAATAAAAAAACAATAATAGATATTTGGGTAATGATAACATTTCTTTTAAATCTTTTTTCTTTTTTTAAATAACTTATGTGTTCTTGACTAAAGGTGGACATCGAGATCCCTCCAAATCATATCATAGTAATAATTAAAGTTTTTATCTTTTCTATTTTCAATAGGATTAGATTTCTTGTCTAATTTAATTTCATATATTTTTTTAATAGTACAAGGTCTTTTAGATAAGACAATCACACGATCTGCCATACTAACGGCTTCTGAAATGTTATGAGTAATCATAATAGCCGTCTTTCTTTCATTTTTTATTATTTGATACATGTCATTTGATAAAGCAAGTCTTGTTTGATAATCAAGAGCACTATATGGTTCATCAAGTAATATAAGGTCTGGATTAATAGCAAGAGTTCTAATTAAGGCAACACGTTGACGCATACCACCAGATAGATTGTTTGGATAACTATCTTTAAATTCATATAAACCATATTTTTTTAATAGCATTATCTAAAATAGTAAGCCAAGGAAATAAAGAATCTGTCTGTAACATATAACCAATTTTAAAATCATTACTTTTAATTATTTCACCACTTGATTTGTCTTCTAAGTTAGAAAGAATTGAAAGAAGAGTTGATTTACCACAACCTGATGGTCCGACTATCGCAAGGATTTCATCTTTATAGACATCAAATGTTAAATTATCAATAGCTTTTATTTCATTATCTTTAGTATGATAATTCTTAGATAAATTATTTATTTTTAATAATATATCTTTCCTATATATTTCTCCTCTATGTATTTTATGAAATTAAATAAATATGACTAAGGTATTTATAATAAAAAGATAAGTTATTTATTAATATTTTTCTATATGCCATTATTGATGATTTTT
>CADCJQ010000043.1 GCA_902801795.1 uncultured Erysipelotrichaceae bacterium | reverse complement strand
AATAATTAACATGATAATACCAACAATTATAACGATATTTGATGGAATAATTGGTTTATAATAAAGATTCATATGATAAACAACTCCTTTATTTTTTTATAATGTTTAATTTGTTTTTATAATTAAAGATAGAAAAATCAGAAAAACAATTGCAATACCACAACCTATAAATAATGTATTATTATTTTCATTGTTTTGATTGCTTTTATTATTCTATTGTACAAAACATGAATATAGTATTTTATTACTTGTTAAACTAAGGTCACTAATGGTTAATATTATCATTTAATATATAAACAATTTCATTATTAATTTTATCTTTATAATCCGTTACAGCAACATTATATAAATATTTGCCACCTGATGGAAGAGGCTAATTAGTAGTACTTGATCCATTAACATAAAAATTTCCATTACAATCTATTACGTATAATCAGCATTAAATTGTTCATTATCTTCCTCTGTATACATATTAATATTTCTTTTCTACTATACATCAAGTGTACTTTATTTTACCTTTTTTGTCAACAACTCCAGTACGGGCTTGGATAGTACACTGCAAGTGAACTTAAGACTTACTATTACATACTAACCAATAATCTTAAAATTTTCTTCATATTTTTCAACTTGATTTTATATGTAATTATTTATTATCTCTTTTGTAACTGTTCCTACACTTCTCAAAAATAACCTGATGATTCCAATACTTTCTTTTTAATTTAAAAAAACTCAGTTTACAACTTTCTTATTTTTTTCCTTTTAATTGTTGTACCATTTTAGATATTGATAAACTTGGCAGACAACTAACGAGCAAATAAATATGTTCTTTTCTTATGGCAATAAATTACCTCTAAATTCTAAAAATGGACGCTCTAAATTACGTAGCCTGAACTTTTTTTTCCTAATGATCAAAAAATCTTAATATAATAAGAAAGTTTTGTTTAACTATTTTAAAATATTTAAAGCACAAACTAAAATGAGTATGAACGCAATTAGATTTAATATTTCTATGAATTTTGAAGAAGAAATAAAAAAATAATAAATATTCTATATGAATAATTTATTATTTTTCCTTAATTTGTGAATTTATCATGTCTTTAATCTAATAAATCTTGGAATTGAGAATTATAAAGGTCTGCATAAAAACCATTTTGTTTAAGTAATTCTTCATGATTTCCTTGTTCAATAATATTACCATTATTCATTACTAAAATCATATCCGCATTACGAATAGTTGATAAGCGATGAGCAATAATAAAGGATGTTCTTCCTTCACTTAACTTATCCATTGCTTTTTGTACTAATTCTTCGGTTCTTGTATCAACATTACTTGTTGCTTCATCTAGAATTAAATAAGGTGTTTTTGTTATCATCGCACGTGCTATTGTTAATAATTGTTTCTCTCCCGCTGATAAACTATCATTATCTGTAAGAACGGTATCATAACCTTTAGGTAGTGTTTTAATAAAATGGTGAAGACCAACTCTTTTACATGCTTCAATTATTTCTTCATCAGATACATTAGTATTATTATATCGAATATTTTCTTTTATACTACCTTCAAAATCCCAAGTATCTTGTAATACCATCGTAAATAAAGCATGTACATTTTCACGAGTTAAGTTTTTAATAGAATGCTTATCAATGATAATATCACCACTATTAATATCATAAAATTTCATTAATAAATTAACAATTGTTGTCTTACCAGCACCTGTTGGTCCAACAATGGCTATTTTCGAACCAGCCTTTACTTTAGCACTAAAGTTTTCAATAATAATTCTATCTTCATTATAACCAAAGTGTACATTTTTAAATTCCAGATTTCCTTTAGCATCGAGAGTATCTAATTTCTCTTTAAAATGTGATTCATCTGCCATTTCCTCTTCTTCTAAGAATTCAAAAACACGTTCACTAGCTGCCGCTGCTCCTTGTAAACCACTTAATGCTTGAGCAATTTGCATAAGAGGTTGGGTAAAAAATCTAATATATAACATAAAAGCAACAATAACTCCAAAATCAATTGTTTTATTAATTACTAAAATAGAACCAACAACACATACCATTACATAACCAAAATTACCAGTAAATCCCATCAAGGGATGCATAAGTCCTGATAGAAATTGACTCTTTCGACCACTAATATATAACCTTTCATTAATTTCATCAAATGTTTTATTAGTTTCTTCTTCCGCATTATAGGCCTTGACAACATTATGTCCAGAGAATACTTCTTCAATATGTCCATTAATATCTCCAAGAGAAGATTGAACTTCATTAAAGTATTTTTGACTTTTTGATAAAATGACAACGACTAATATAAGACCAAAAATAGTTGACAAAATAGCGGTTAATGCTAAAATCCAATTAGTATAAAACATCATAAATAAAGATCCTAAAAGTAAAGTTAATGAACTAATAAGCGAACCTAAACTTTGATTCATCGTCCAACCTATTGTATCAACATCATTGATAACTCTTGATAAAATATCACCTACAGTTGTTTTATCAAAATAACGAAGTGGTAAACGATTAATTTTATTATCGATATCATTTCTCATTCTCTCTTGAAAACGATTAGATACGGTTGCCATAATATATCCTTCTATATAGTTAAAAATAACACTTAAAGAATACATAATAACTAAAGTAATCCCTATAGTTTTTATTTTTTCTAAATCAATACCTGTCATTAATCCCACTTGAATGGTATTAGTTATTTCTTTTAATTTATCTGGTCCAATAATTGATAAAATACTTGAAGCAAAAGCAAGAATTAAAGAAATAACAATCAATAGAAGAAAAGGTTTATTATATTGAATTACTTTTTTAATGGAACCAACAAAATCTTTTGCTTGTTCATTATTTTTCATTCCACGCCTATTATGCATGATATAATTCCTCCTTTCCTAGTTGCGATTCTGCTATCTCACGATAAACATCACATGTCTTCAATAATTCTTGATGTTTTCCAATACCAACACATTTTCCATTATCTAAAACAACAATTTTATCAGCATCAATAATTGTTCCAATTCTTTGAGCAACAATTAATTTTGTCGCTTCATGACATACTTTATTTAATTCTTTACGTAAAGTATAATCAGTTTTATAATCAAGAGCCGAAAAACTATCATCAAAAATATATATTTCTGGTTTTCTTGCTACAGCTCTTGCAATAGATAATCTTTGTTTTTGACCACCTGAGACATTAGTTCCTCCTTGTGCAATCGAAGAATCTATTCCTTTATCCATTTTATCAACAAATTCATTTGCCTGAGCTACTTTTAAAGCATCCCAAACTTCATCATTCGTTAATTCCTTTTTATTGGTTTTACCTAATTTAATATTACTTGCAACACTACCTTTAAACATCACCGCACGCTGTGATACATAACCTATTTTATTATGAAGAAATTCTAGTTCCATATCTTTAATATTAACACCATCAATTAATATTTCACCACTTGTTACATCATAAAATCTCGGAATTAAATTAATTAATGTTGATTTACCACTTCCAGTACCACCTATAAAAGCAACAGTTTCACCTTGTTTAATATCTAAATTAATATTTTCTAAAATACATTCATCAGCATCAGGATATTTAAAAGAAACATTTTTTATTTCAATAACACCTGTTAGTTTATTTTTATTTTTATTAATCTTACCATCTTTTATCTTTTCTTCAGTATCTAATATTTCACTTATACGATTCATTGAAACCGCTGCTCTTGGATAAATAACAAATATCATAACTAAGAACATAAATGACATAATTACTTGAACAGCATAACTAGAGAATACTACCATATCACTAAAGATAGTTACTTTATCCATCATATTAGCAGCATTAATAAGTGATGCCCCAAGCCAATAAATAGCAAGTGATAATCCTGACATTACCCCAGTCATAACAGGACTCATAAAGGACATTGCATGTCCAGCAAACAAATGAGTTTTTGTTAGTTCATTATTTGCTTTAGCAAACTTTTCTTGTTGAAATTTTTCTGCATTAAATGCACGAACTACCTTAATACCAGTTAAATTTTCTCTTGTAATACGATTTAAATTATCTGTTAAGGTTTGAATTTTCTTAAATTTAGGAACAACGATAGTAACAATTAAAGTTACCATTGTTACAACAATTGCTACTCCAATACCAGTAACTAACGAAAATTGCCATTCTTTACCTATTATTTTCATAATGGCCATAAAAGCCATTATTGGTGCTCTTGCTAACATCTGTGTTCCCATAACTACAAAGGTTTTAACTTGGGTAACATCATTGGTATCCCTAGTAATTAAACTACTTGTAGAAAAATTCTTAATTTCTTCCATTCCAAAGTTTTGTACTTTACGAAAAACTTTAGCACGTAAATGTTTTTCAAAAGAAGTTCCTACATAAGATGATAAATATCCTATCATTATAGCCGTTACAAGACTTCCTAAAGCAAATAAAACCATCCATATTCCTTCAGTAATTACTGAAGAAACTTCTCCTCCTGTTGCTACTAAAGTAGTTATCTTTTGCATATAATCTGGTATTTTAAGTTCTAACCATACTTGAACAAAAATAAATAAAATACTAATAATAGCCAGTATTGCTTCCTTCTTAGACATATTTTTAAACATTTTTATCATTCACATCATTTCCTTCCTTATTTTAAATACTTCAATTATTATTCTATGTTTTATCCAATAATAAATGATATTAATAACTTTGGCTTATATAATTATAACACGTTCCTATCTACTGTCAACAAAAAGAAGATAACTATTTATCTTCTTTATCATAGTCTTCTAAAAAACTTTTATAAACACCATTTTTCTTTGTTCCTAAGACACAATTTAAGTTAATATTATCCATTGCTTTAAAGATATTTATATCAATATTAGGATTTATTTTTCTTAAGTTATTAATTAATTTCTTTATTTCTAATCTTTTACTTGTACCATCATCATTAACACTACAACTTTCGGTAAAACGACATGCACAATTAATAAAAGTTAAATTATTGAAATCTCGCCAATTTTTAACACTTTCTTCTTTTATTAAAAACATTGGTCTTATAAGTTCAATACCAGGGAAATTATCACTATGAAGTTTAGGCATCATAGTCTTAAGTTCAGAAGCATAAAACATCGATAAAAGAGTGGTTTCGATAACATCATCAAAATGATGACCTAAAGCAATTTTATTACATCCTAATTCTTTTGCTTTACTATATAAATGACCTCTTCTCATTCTAGCACATAAGTAACATGGATTTCCTTCAGTAAGAGATGCAACCGTATCAAATATAGTTGAATCAAACATTTCTAAATTAATATTTAATTTCTTAGCGTTTTCTAAAATTAATTTTTTATTTAAGTCATTATATCCTGGATTCATACAAACATATCTTGCTTCAAACTTAACTTTTCCATGACGAACAAGTTCTTCCATACACTTTGCTAATAAAAATGAATCTTTTCCACCAGAGATACATACCATAACTTTATCATTTTCTTTAATTAATTCATAGTCTGCTACGGCTTTAACAAATTTACTCCATATTTCTTTACGATACTTTTTAATAATACTTCTTTCTACTTCTTGATAAAACTCCATAATTACTCCTTTTTTTCTATCAATATTATAGAAATAATAAGAAAAAAAATCAAGATTTTAACTTGATTTCTTTTTTGTTAATTTAAGAACTAAAGCTCCTAATCCACCAACAACAGATTATATTATCTATTAAGCAAATTAAAATATAAATTAAAAAAAGGCCAGCAGTGCTTATATGACTAAGTTAATACATAACTCTTATATTCAATAATTGAATAAATCATATAAGGCTTATATGCCGGTCTTTTTTAATATAACCATAATATCATTTTTTTATACCAGTGTCAATAATTTTAAAATTATTTACCAAAATTTCTTGACGGAAATTTGCTTTCAAAAACAATAAATGGTTTAATCTTTTTATAAAATGATGCATCATTACTATTATATTTTTTATATAATGAATTGGCTATTATGTCTGCCCATTGAATTAAATAACAACTTTCAGATTCTAAATATGTAATCTCAAACTCAATTCTATTTACTTTAGTTTTAGTTTCTAATTGTTCCAATACTAGTTTATTATATAAATAAGGTTTTAATGATAATCTATTTCCTATTTTTACCGATCTATTATCCAAAAATAAATTGATTTTTTCTACCTCAGGCATTTCACAAATAATTTGTTTAACTATTAGCTGTATCAAATAATTAAAACATGCGTTTTTATCATCTGATTTTTTAAGTAGCATTGTTGTTTGTTTTAAATCTAATACAATATACCTTACTTTAATTCCCTTATATAATATTTTATCTAACAATTCATTTCGTTTATCATCTTGTAACCTAAATCCTTTTAATTCAGTAATTTTAGGTATATTATTCTTTTCCTTAAATCTACAAATAACGCGACCGGCTCTTTTTATAATAGATGATTTAATATTTGAATCAATCTCTAAGGCACATATTAAAAAATATCTCCCCATTCCAGTTCCTAAATTACCTGATTCATCTATATATAAATTCATTTCTTTCATAACAATTATCACATCCTAGTTAGTTATCAATAGGGCTATTATATCATAAAATGAACATTTGACAAGTTTTTTAATGAACAGTTAGCAGTTTTTTTAATGAACACTTAACAACATTTTTACTGAACATTCAACATTATATCTACTAAAATATCAAAAAAATCAAGATTTTAACTTGATTTCTTTTTCGTTAATTTAAGAACTAAAGCTCCTAATCCACCAACAGCTGCTCCGATTAGAGCATCTATTAAAATATTTTTAAAACTAAAGGACTTTTCTTTGGTTTCATCTTTTTCATAACCTGGTAATGTTTCAATCTCAACAGTATCAATTATCTTTTCTAATGATTTAATATCCTCATCTGTTATTTCTGTACTCTTTTGAATTTGAAAATTATATCCTTTGGCATTAACAACAGTATAGTAATTAACAATATATAATTGTGTTTTAGAATCAAAATAATTAACTGTTGCAAACTTATGTTTAGCATAATAAGTACCAACTTTATCTGTATTAAGTTTTTTTCCTAATTCATTAGCAGTTTCTTTTACTACATTCTCAGAATAATGTGATAAATTATTTACTTCTAATTTTATATTTGGTACCATTACTAATAATTCAATACCATCTTTAATACCATCAAAATAAATTCCTTGAAGTTTATAAGATGGTAATAAATCATCTTTCGTTAATCCCAAATCTTCTAAATCTTTATTATTATCAAGATTATCTCTTGTAAAAGCAATCCATTCATCACTTACATTAAACTTTAAATTAATATCTTTTATATCATAATCTTTAGCCATTACTAAAAATGGAAATAAACTTATAATTAATAACAATATTTTTTTCATACTAACCTCTATTCATTATTTCTTTTGCTGCTTTACGTCCTGCTTCCATCGCAAGAATAACAGTAGCAGCTCCTGTTACTGCATCGCCTCCGGCATAAACA
>CADCJQ010000042.1 GCA_902801795.1 uncultured Erysipelotrichaceae bacterium | reverse complement strand
GTTCAAGATGAAATAAAGTATCGTTATACTTCGAGTTTAAAAGAAGTTGCAAGTGAACTACCAATATGTAAAAGTTGTAAAGGATTATCTTTTTGTCCTTATGATATCAAAGGTGTCCGTAAATGTGCCATTGTTGATGATAATAAAATAAAGTTTGTTTATAAAAATTGTACTTATAAAGAAAAGGAAGACCAAGAAAAGGCATTTCTAAAAAATGTGTATAGTTATAAAATGCCTAAAGATATTCTAGATGCTTCTTTTAAGAAGATATATAAAGATGACTCTAATAGATTAGAAACAATTAAGTATTTAAAAAACTTTTATGATCAATTTAGTAAAGGGAAATATACTAAAGGATTATATTTGCATGGCAATTTTGGTTGTGGAAAAACTTATTTAGTAGCGGCTTTATTTAATGAATTAGCGAAAAAGAATATTAAAAGTACCATTATTTATTTTCCAGAATTTTTAAGAAGCCTTAAAGCTAGTTTTGGAAATACAGAAGATAATTATGAAGAAAGATTTGATATTGTTAAAGAAGCTCCTTTATTATTATTAGATGATATTGGTGCTGAAAAATTATCTGATTGGGCAAGAGATGAGGTATTAGGAGTAATTCTTCAATATCGTATGGAAGAACATTTACCAACGTTTTTTACATCTAATCTATCATTAAAAGAAATGGAAGATCATTTACAAATAACGAATAATTCATCAGATAAAGTAAAAGCAAGAAGAATTATTGAAAGAATTAAATATTTAACAGAAGAAATTAAAATGATTAGTGTTAATCGAAGAGTAGAATAAAAGTAAATTACTTCGTAATTCACTAAACTCTTCTCACGAAAAGTTATTTCTACTTGTACTAAAGTACTCATAGACAAACCGGATGGTCGCCACCCTTTACTTTAACAAATTTTTTGTTCGCTTTTTATCAAATTTTATACAACTATCAATCCTTTATTAAATGCAATTTTTATACCTTCTTCTAAAATATTTAAACTAGCATTCACATCTCTATCATTCATACATTTACATTTTTTACACTCAAAACTTCTGATAGATAAGTCATTTACTTCATTTCTTGTTCTACAATGATTACATAATTTGCTACTGGGATAATAAGTATTTACTTTGATTAATAATTTATTATTCCATTTTGTTTTATAATCTAGTTGCCGCTCTATTTCTCTAAATGAAGCATTAACTATTCCCTTTGTAAGACTTTTTGATGAACTTTCCTCTATCATTTCTTTTGTTTTAAGTGTTTCACAGATAATTAATTCATTATCTTTTAGTAAATCATTCGTTATTTCGTGAATATAAAACTTCCTCATATTTCTTATTCTTTGATATAGTCTTGTAATTTTATTTTTTAGTTTTTGATAATTTTTACTGTTCTTAATACATTTTGATAATCTTTCTTGATATACTTTAATATGTTCTTCGATTCTTTGAATTTTTAGTTTTGGATATTTTATTCCATCACTAGTAGTAACTAATGATGATACTCCTAAATCTATTCCTACAGCATGAGTTATTTGATGTTTTTTTATTTCAAGTTCTTCTTCACAACATAATGATACATAATATTTTAATCCTATTTTTTCAATCGTAGCATTTTTAATATTTAGTTGCTTTTCTAAATGACGATATCCTCTTATTGGCATTATACCTAATTTTGGTAATTTAATTGTCTTATTTTTTAAATCTACTTCAATATTTGCATAATAATTATTTTTATATTCACTTCTAATACAAGTAGTTCGATAACTATCATGACATCCCTTTTTCTTAAATACAGGATGTGCCGCTCTTTTCTCAAAATAATTAGTATATCCTTTATCTAGATTATCTAAAGCATTAGTTAATGACATACTATCTACTTCTTTTAGCCATGATAAATTATACTTTAATTCTACTAATTCATGTTTTATATCTTTTAAAGATAAATTCTCTTTTATTTCTTTATAATAATTATCTTTTCTATCTAAGAAATAATTATAAACATATCTTGCAGAACCAATAGTCTTGTTAATTAATATTTGTTGTTCTATATTTGGATATAATCTAAACTTATATGCTCGATATATTTTCATTCAATATCCCCACCTTTAACCTACATATTAATTATACAACTAAAACTAATATTAAAAAAGTTTCTTGACATACTTTACAACACATTTTGTTACAGTTTAATTAAGGCAATAAATTTTGTATTATACTTACATTATGAAAAATAATGTAGTTAATGATAAAAAAATATGTGTAACATTAGAACAATTTAAAGATTATTTTCTTACACATAATTATAATGAAAATATGTTTAATAGTGATGGTTCCATTAATCCTAAATATAATAGTAAGAAGAAAATGGTGTCATTGCAACTCCACCTTATACTATTTGTGCAAAATGTGAATATGATAAATGTGTTCCCTTAGCATCATATTTATAAAGAAAAAATGCAATTCAACATATTACAAAAATGGGATTTCCATCTCGTATTTTTTCTATGCACGCATTTTTAAACTTTTTAGATGACTTTCTTATTATAAAAAATCCAAAGTAATTTGGATTTTTTAATTATTATCTACTATTTTTGAGGATAAACCAATATAAGATTGTGGTTCTAAATCTAGTAATGTTTTAATATCTTCTTTATCTATAGGGAGATTTTTGATAAAATCATGAAGTTCATCTTTAGTAACTTCTTTTCCTCGAGATAAATCTTTTAGAAGTTCATAAGCGTTATCTACTTTATTTTTTCGTAAAACTGTTTGAATTGCCTCGCTTAAAATAATATAATTATTATCTAGTTCATTTCTTAAATATTTTTCATTAACTACAATTTTATCAAGAGCGATAAGTGTTTGATTAATACTAATTAATGTATGGGCGAAAATAACTCCAAGATTTCTTAGTTTTGAAGAATCTGTTAAATCTCTTTGCATTCGAGAAATAGATAAATTATTGACAAGTGCATCAATTATAGAATTCGCGATTTCAATATTCGCTATTGAATTTTCATGATTAATTGGATTAACTTTATGAGGCATAACACTGGAACCTACTTCATTTTCTTTAGTTTTTTCATGAAAATAATTATTACTTATATAAAGCCACATATCACTATTACAATCTTTAATAATATTGTTAATTATTTTTATATTATTTAATAGTAAACATAATATATCATGAGATTCTATCTGTGTTGTAACGGGATTATATTCTAAATTTAGACTATTAATAAAATCTTTTGTCAATTCTATCCAATCAATATTAGGATAAGCAATAACATGACAATTATAGTTTCCTACAGCACCACTAAATTTACTTTTTAATTTAATATTTTTTAAATAAGTTAGAACACTTTTAATTCGGTATTCAAAAACTTTAAATTCTTTTCCAACAGTCGTTGGAGTAGCGGGTTGTCCATGAGTATGTGATAGCATGGGAATACTTTTATATTCATTACTTAGTTCATGAAGTTTATCAGTTAATGAATTTATCTTTGGATAATAAAGATTATTTAAGGTATCTTGAAGCATTAGATTATAACTAACATTATTAATATCTTCTGATGTTAGCATAATGTGAATAAAAGGATTTAATCTTGATAAATGAAGAATTTCTAGTTTATCTCTTAAATAATATTCGATTGCTTTAACATCATGTTTCGTTATTTTTTCAATTTCTTTAATTTTTTTGGCTTCTTCAAGATTAAAGTCATCAATAATTTTTAATAGTTCTTTTTTTTCTTTATCATTAATTTTTTCATCAATAACTTTTTTTTCTAGTAAATAAATTAACCATTTAATTTCAATAGTTGTTCGATACTTTATTAGGGCATATTCTGATAAATAAGGATTTAAAACCTTAGTTGTTTCATAATATCTTCCATCAATTGGTGATATATTAAGTAGTGTGTCCATTATTACCTCACAATAATATTTTCACGAGCAGCCCCTGTACCAATAAAACGAATAGGGGTATTGGTTAACTCTTCAATTCTCTTTATATATTTTTTAGCATTTTCTGGTAATTCATCATAAGTTTTACATTTAGAAATATCACCAAAGTTTCCATCAAATTCTTCATAAATGGCTTCACTATTATTTAGAAAATCCATATTTGTTCGAAAATCTGTCGTTTCTTTTCCTTGATATTTATAGGCAACACATAATTTAATTTTATCTAATTTACCAATTGTATCTAAATGATTAATAGCAATACATGTCATACCATTAACCATGATGGCATAGTTAAGAGCAACGATATCAAGCCATCCACAACGACGAGGTCTTTTGGTTGTAGTTCCGTATTCATGGCCTAATTCACGAATTTTATCCCCAATTTCATTCTTTTGTTCCGTTACATAAGGTCCTTCACCAACACGAGAAGAGTAGGCTTTAATTACCCCAATAACATCATTGATATAACGAGAACCAATTCCTGTTCCTGTTGATACTCCGCCAATTGTTGGATTAGAACTTGTTACATAAGGATAACTTCCAAAATCGATATCCAATAGAGTTGCTTGAGCTCCTTCACATAAAATATTTTCATTATTTTTAATGGCTTTATGTAACATCGTTGTCGTATCCGTTACATATTTTTTTAATTCTTTAGCATATTTTTGATATTCATTATAAATTTCTTTAAAATCAAGTTCTTCATAACCATAAGCTTTTAAGATAACATTCTTGTTTTTTACATTTATTTCTAGTAATTCTTTAAAGTGGTTAGAGATAAAGTCTTCCATTCTTATACCACTTCGTTCAAATTTATCACAATAGCATGGTCCAATACCACGTTTAGTGGTTCCTATTTTATTATTACCACGACATTCTTCAAGAAGTCCATCTAAAATAATATGATAAGGCATGATAACATGAGCTTTTTCACTAATATATAAATTATTAACTTTATATCCATGTTTTTTTAAATTATCTATTTCCTCAAGTAAAACTTTTGGATCAATAACAACTCCATTTCCAAGAATAGCCTTAATATTTTCATTTAAAATACCACTAGGTAATAGGTGAAAAGCAAATTTCGTACCATTTACTTCTACTTGATGACCGGCATTATTACCACCAGAGAATCTAACGGCATAACGTGCATCTTTGGATAAATAATCAATAATTTTTCCTTTTCCTTCATCGCCATAAAAGGCTCCTAAAACAACATTTACATTTTTCATAAAACTTCCTCCATATTAATTATAAAATAAATGTGTCAAAAATGGTAGATTATTTTTTTTCCTTTTGTTATAATATTCTTGTGTTTTATAATTACAAAAGGAGTGAAATAAATTATGGAATTAAAAGGAAGTAAAACAGAACAAAATTTAATGACCGCTTTTGCAGGAGAAAGTCAAGCAAGAAATAAATATACTTATTTTGCAAGTAAGGCAAAAAAAGATGGTTATGAACAAATAGCAGCGATTTTTGAAGAAACCGCTAATCAAGAAAAAGAACATGCTAAAATGTGGTTTAAAGAACTTCATGGTGGGGAAATACCAAGTACTATTGAAAATCTTGAAGCAGCTGCTGATGGTGAAAATTATGAATGGACAGATATGTATGAAGAATTTGCTAAAGTAGCAGAGGAAGAAGGATTTAAGGTACTTGCTAATAAATTTAGAATGGTTGCGAATATAGAGAAAACTCATGAAGAAAGATATCGTAAACTTTTAAAAAATATTAATGATGAAGTAGTTTTCTCTCGTGATGGTGATGTAATATGGCAATGTCGTAATTGTGGTCACATTGTAGTAGGTAAGAAAGCCCCTATGGTTTGTCCAGTATGTAATCATCCACAAAGTTATTTTGAAATAAAGAAAGAAAATTATTAAAAAAGTACATAAATAATGTACAATTAAAATGAATGAGAGTATTAAGTTTGATACTCTTTTTCTAATGATAAATAATAAACATGATAAAAGTATTTTTTTTATTAAACAATCTTTACAAGTTGAGGAAAATATAGTATTATTTAAGTATAAAAGTAGGAGGTAGCAATGTTAACTAATACTAATATTGGGGGGGGGGTCATTTTTATAGACCAATAATCCCTTTCTATAATGATAGCTGATAAGTAATTCATTTTATAGAGAAATAATTAATTAAGTAAAGGAGATAGTAAAAATGATAAAAAATAAAAAACAAATGTTATTGGTAATAACAATATTTACGATATTGTTAACAGTAGGTAGTGTAACGTATGCATTCTTTAATTATACAAGAACAGGAGCAGCAAATACATTAAAGGTAGGAAGAATAGCATTTAATTCAACACAAGATAATACTATCAGTTTAACTAATGTCTTTCCAACATCAAGTACTAATTTAAATAGTACTAATTCAGATACAGTAACGATTAATATAACAGGAGATACAACATATTCAGAAGGTATTGAATATAAAGTTACTTTAGATCAAGTTAATAATACAATTAATGGTAAAGAAGTACCAATAAGTATTAGAGCAACAGCAACTAACTTAGGAACAGAAGATAGTGATTATTATACAAATAGAACTAATAAAACAAAGATATATTTATTAAACGAAGAAGCCGAAGCCTATAATGGTAAATACATTGCGGTAGGATATATACCAAGTGGAACAACTGGAGTAAATGGAAGTATTGATATCACAGCTTTTACTGATACTAATAAAGTAGCCATAAGCGATACCTATGATGGAACAGAATCTGATTTAATGGGAACAACCAATGATTGGGTTATGGGAAGAGAAGTATTTACCACAACAGAATGGAATAGTTTTGCAAGTACACCACTATCCTTCAAAGTAAAAGTAGAAGCCAATGAAGGAATATGGGTAGAAAAAGAAAAGTTCTTAACTATGAAGAATATATATAATGATAGTAATTGGACAGCAATAAGAGCCAATATAACAAGTATAGAATTTCATAAAGATGGCATAGCACCAGTAAATTCTATAACTTCATTCGATGTAACAGATACAACAAGTGATCCAGATAAAGGAAATATAACATTATATACAGTAGATGATGGACTTGGAAATAATACATATAAGGCCATAGTTGTTGCTAATGATACTATTTATGCACCAATAGATAGTTCTATGATGTTTGCAGTTTCAACAAATTTGACTTCTTTTGATTCGAAAAATTTTAAAGTTGATAATGTTACTAGTATGGTGAATTTGTTTGTTATGTGTTCAAAATTAAGTAATATAAGCTCGTTAGCAAATTGGAATGTAGAGAATGTTACTTATATGACGAGTATGTTTCAAGGATGTAAAAGATTAACAGATATAAGTGCTTTGTCAAATTGGAAGGTAAGTAATGTTGTTTATATGTCTCAAATGTTTCAAAGCTGTACAAATTTAACAAATATAAGTGCTTTAGCAAGTTGGAATGTAAGTAATGTAAATGGTATGCAATCGATGTTTCTAAACTGTACAAATTTAACAAATATAAGTGCTTTAGCAAGTTGGAATGTAAGTAATGTAACTAGTATGCAATCGATGTTTTACAAATTTAACAAATATAAGTGCTTTATCAAATTGGAATGTATCAAATGTAATGGTCTTTAGGGAAACATTTAATATATGTACAAGGTTAGAAGACGCTTCAGCAATAAACAATTGGAATATAAATTCTAATGCTGATTTTACTGAAATGTTTTATGGAGTTCCTAATCATCCAGAATTTACAAAATTTCCAAATGGGACATGGGACGAGAATGGAACATTTACTCCTAATGCATAATAAAAAAGAGAATATCAATGTGAGAATAACGCAAAAAAACCATAGGTTTGAAATCTATGGTTTTTAGTTACTATTAATTATAACTGTGTATGTTTTTCCTTGAACTAATTTATTTGAACCGACTTTAACTTGACTATTAGGAGATAAATATCCAATACCAGAGTTAGCTTTTTCATATTTAAATGTAAAATTAACTCCTGGACAAGCACTTTGTAATTTCTTTTCTAATGTCGCTTTGGTTGCTGTTGGATTACCACTACTTAATTGATTAGCATCAATAATTACTGTATATGTTTTAGCAGGTCCATTAGAAAGAGTTACTGTAATACTACTTCCT
>CADCJQ010000041.1 GCA_902801795.1 uncultured Erysipelotrichaceae bacterium | reverse complement strand
ATGGCTTTATCGGGTCTTCGTCCTTTTGGAAGTACCTTTTTAGTCTTTTCCGATTATTTGCGTCCAGCGATTCGCATGAGTGCTCTTATGAATCTTCCTGTTATATATATTTTTACACATGATTCTATTACTGTTGGTGAAGATGGCATGACCCATGAACCAATTGAACAACTTGCTTCCTTAGAATTGATACCTAATTTATATGTTTATCGTCCTTTTGATGTTAATGAATTATTATCCGCTTATCGTGATATTTTAGAAAATAAAAGACCTAGTGTTTTAGTTCTTCCTCGTGATAATAAAAGAATAAGTGAATTAACGAAAAATAATAAAATGGAAAAAGGTGCTTATATCTTAAAACATGAAGAAACTAGTGATTACATTACTTTAATTAGTAATGGGGAAGAATTAGGTTTAACAATGGATGTTAGTGATAATTTAAATGCTTTAGGAATTGATACTAGAATTATCAGTGTTCCTTGTATCCAAAATTTTATTGATAATAATGATAATAGTATTTTAAATAATGACAAAATAGTAGGTATTACTTTTGGTGTAAAAGAATTATTTTATAAGTTTACGGATAAAGTGATTGGTATGGATACTTTTGGTGTAAGTGCTAAAAAAGAAGATATTTTAGATTATTTTGGTTATAATGTAGAAGAGTTAACTAAAAAAGTATTAGAATTAGTAGGTGAGGATAATGAATAAAAAAGGCTTTTCTCTTGTTGAACTTTTAGCAACAATTGTTATTATTGCTCTTTTATCAGGTGTTGCCACTATTTCTTATAGCGCTTTTATCAAACAAAGTAAAGACAATACCTTTGAAAGATATCAAGATACAATGCATTCAGAAGCGGTGGCTTATTTTCTTGATAATCCTGGTGAAGTTTCATCTGTTCCTCTTGATGGGGAAAACAATCCTAAACGTCTATCATTAGCAATGCTTAAAACGAAAGCTATTAATAATCCTGTTGATAAAGATGATTTGTGTCCTAATAGTTATGTTGATGTTACAAGAAATGGTAGTTCGGGGATGATATCTTTAAAATATGATGTTTGTTTAAAATGTAATGCTTTTAATAATTGCAAAGAATATATTGATTAATTGAATAAGAAGTAATTGGTAAAACATAATATTGTTGGTGATATTATGTTTTCTTTTATTAACATTATAATGTATTTGGTTAATATAATTGTTTTAGTAAATTATTTTGAAAAGAAGAAAATTTTTTTAAGTTTAATAATAGTATTATTTAATTTACAATTATCATTTTTCTTAATATATTTAAAATATAATTTTATTTATGGTACATTATCAAGTATTATTTCCATAATTCTTTTTAAATTTTTAGAAGTTACAAAAAAGGATAGTGATGAAGTTATTTTAATAAAAGATGGTAATGTTAATTTTCATAATATTGTTAATTACTATAGTTATTTTAAACTTTTGAATTATTTAAAAAGACGTCATATAAAACTTGATGAAATAGAGTATTGTCTTAAGAAAAATAATCATTTAATAATTATAAAAAATAAAGATATTCATGGGTTTCCAATTAGTCTTATTATTGATGGTAATATCAAAGAGTATAATTTAAAATTAATTAATAAAGATAAAAAATGGTTACAAGAAGAACTATTAAAAAAACATTTATTAATTAAAAATGTTAATTATGCTTATTATCATAATAAGCAAATATATTATGTATTGTAATTAGTGGATTATTGAAAAATTATCTTGATTAATGAAAAAAAATATAGTATAATAATATTGCTTAAATAAAGTAAAGGGAAGATTAATAATTATGTATTTAATGGACTCAGTAATTAATAATAAGCTCTTTATCAGGTGGGAATAAAAAATACTTATCGCCATTTAAGCCTTACAATTGTTTCGAGAGAAGAAAACTCAGAAGATAACCGTTAAAATAAATACTGATAATATTTATTAAATGTTTACTTAAAACGTAAACCGTTTAACGCTTTCTAAACTTGAACCAGTATTCATTATCAGTGAATATTGATTTTTTTTTACGCTTAAGATATAATTATGGTGATTAAGAAGTGGTGGTAGTATGATCGTAAATATTAAAAAAAATGTTAAAAATAAAACTAAAAATGTCAAAAAAAGATATTCTAAAATAAAAAAAGAATGCATATCTTTTTTTAAAGAAAAGGGAAAAATGAAAAAAATAAAAAAGTGGATGATGGCTTTTTGGAAGTTTATTAGAAGGAAAGAAGTCTTAAATATCTTATTTTTAGCAGTACCTTTTATCATAATTGATTTATCAACAAGAATATTTGGTAGTTCTATTAGTTTTTATTCAATGTTTAGAATAGTTCCCAGATTATTTTCTGTTACATATATTATTTTAATGTTAGGTTTATCTTTAAATATAAAAAATATTAAGGGTAGAATATTATATAGTTGTTTTTTCATTTTGTTTTTCATTTTATTTTTAGTTCAAAATATTTATTATTCAACAATGGGGAATTATTTTAGTTTTTCAATAATGGCTTTAGCAGGAGAAGGTAGTGATTACTTTCTTGATGCCCTTAAAAATTGTAATATTTTTGTTTATGTTGTGGCGATTATTCTTTTAATCATTTATTTCTTTACAATGAAATATTTTCCTAAAGATACTGATTATAATAAGAAAAAAATTATTAAAATAAGTGTTATCTTTCTTGTTTTACATTTTATAACAAAATTATTTTTAGGTTTTGGTAATGTTGAATTAACTTGGGATACTTGGCGTAATCCAAGAAATGTATATAATAATTTTAATGATAGTAATAAATGTATGACTTTAGCAGGATTTTATGAATATACGATAAGAGATTTTTATATTACATATATTAAGCCTGCCGAAAAGAAAAGTGATACAGAAAGTAATTTCCTAGAAGATGCTTTTTCAAGTAATTATGATAGTTATCATAAAAATAAATATACCGGGAAGTTTAAAGATAAAAATGTTATTTTCTTGCAATTAGAAGGTATTGATAAATGGTTATTAACAAAAGATATTATGCCAAATGCATATAGTTTAATGAATAATTCGATTAATTTTACCAATCATTATTCTTATTATAATGGTGGTGGAAGTACTTTTAATTCCGAATTTATGATTAATACTGGTTATATGACACCATTTACATATCCAATGAATGCATATTCTTTAAATAAAAATGATTTTCCTTATTCAATGGCTAATTTGATGAAACAAAGAGATTATAGTATTAAAGCCTTTCATATGAATTCTAGAGAATATTATAGTCGTGGAATTAATTATTCTAATTGGGGTTATGATAATTATTTTGGTCTTAAAGATTTAGGAACTTATCAAGATAATAGTTATCAATTAGATCGTGAGTTAATTCTTAATGATACTTTCTATGAAGAAATGTATAAAAATACCGGTAAATTTATTAATTATATTATTACGTATAGTAATCATTTACCATTTGATTCTAGTAAAGGTGTTTGTAAAGATTTATTAAGAATAGATTATCAAGATGAATTAAGTGAATTAACATCTGATGAACAAAAAGAATTTATTGCATCACTTAACATGAGTGAAGAAGATTGTATTAAAAGACAAGCCAAGGAAACTGATGATATGATTGGGTTATTAATACAAGGATTAAAAGACAATGGATTATATAATAATACTATTATGTTAGTATATGCGGATCATTATTTATATACGGTATCGGATACTGAAATATTAAAAAATAATGGTAAAATAATTGATAATAATTTAATAAATCATACACCATTCTTTATTTGGAGTGCAGGTATGAAAAAAGTAGAAGTTAAAAAAGCAACTAGTCAAATAAATATTTTACCAACATTTTTGAATTTAATGGGAATTGAATATAATGAAAAATGGTATGTTGGACGTGATGCTTTAAGTAATGATTATGACCCAATGATTATTTTTACAGATCTTTCGTGGTATGATGGAAATTACTATGTTACTGATGGAAAAGTAATTAATAATAAAAAGATTGATACTCTATTATTAGAACAAAAAAATAGTTATGCAGAGTATTTAGTAAAAAAGAATGATTTAGTTCTAAAATATAATTATTTTAAAGAAATAATGAATTAAATTTATTTGAGAATGATATTGATTTTTGTTAGATGTTTGTGCTATTATTATACTATAAGGTAGAATAGTTACCTTGAGTTAGTGTAGAAAAGGAGAAATAACAATGAATTATATTAAAAGTAAAAAAAAGATTTTTATTGTAATTGGTTCATTGGCATTAGTAATGATGCTAGGTGCATTTTCATATGCTTTCTTTAATTATACAAGAAGTGGAGAACAAAATACTGTTACAACTGGACGTATAAGTTTTAATGCTAACCAAGGAGCAGCGATAACGCTAACAAATGTTTATCCAATAAGCAGTGCTGAGGCAGCAACTGATACAACCAATGCTAAAACAGCAGCAATTACGGTAACAGGAGATACGGATTTTACTGGAGGATTAGAGTATGTTGTAACTTTACAAGATGTTAATTTAACAGTAGGAAGTGGTGCAGATACTAAAACGTTACCAATAGCTATAGAGATAAGTGTAGAAAATAATGGAACAGGAAGTTTAGGAACGGCAGAAACAGGAGATTATTATGCTAACCGTAATAGTTATACAGCTAGCAAATACAAAGTAGAATATGATGGAACACCAAAAGAAGGAGGTCATATTCTGGTAGGATATATTGCACCTAATACAACAGCAGGTACAATTGAAGGAGTAAATGGCATAATCAATATTAAAGCCTATATTGATAGTAGTAAAATACAAGTAGTGGATATTCATAGTAGTGGAAATAATACACCAGTAAATATAGATGGTGGAAAAACAACATTTACATTAGAGGAATGGAATAGTATCCAAGGACAAAATGCTCTTTCCTTTAAGATAAAAGTAGAATCTAATAAAGGAATTTGGGTACCAGCACCAGAACAATCAAGTGAGCCAAGTAATCCAAGTGAACCAGATGATTTTTGTCCAAATTGTAAATTTATGTTTACAACAGATATATCTTATTATGGTGGATCAAATCAAGCAACTGAAGTATCAACATTAACAGGAGTAACTGATGATTATACAACATTAAATAAAAATATTTTCTTGGGATTTACTGAAGTAGATGGAAGAATAGATAGAGCATATGTTTGTGGTATTAAAGGAGAAGATCCTAATAATGGTGTGGCTTTTTGTATAGAGGGAGCATTAAGCGATACTAGAGGAGGAAATGCTGCAACAAGAGAGGCTGCATATAATGCAACTGCATATAATGCAAATAATACATTATTAAATGATTCAACAACAGGATTATGGCAAGGGGAATGTAGTAATTATAATTCTGGTATCGTTTGTAATGGTTCAGTAACTGCTGATTCAAATTCAGCGGGTGGTGTTTATATTAGCGAAGGCAGTTCATATTGTTATGCTGGTGCATATGGTGACTTAGCCTGCGCTTAGGAGTTTAATTATAAAATAAATTAATAACTAGTACAAAAGTATTAGTTATTTTTTAAAATTATTATTGAAATATACTTCATATTTTGGTAAAATTATTATGTAGAATAAAGGAGTAAATAATAATGAAAGTAGTTGGGGTATCGTTTTCGTTTTTTAATTATACAAGAACAGGTTCATCCAATATATTAAAAGTAGGAAGAATAAGTTTTATATCAAGACAAAATGAAACAATTAATTTAACAAATTTATTTCCTATAGATCCAACGGAAACGGGAATAATGGATGATACTACTAAAGTAGGTACAGTAGAAATAGAAGTTGTTGGAGATACTGATTATACGGATGGACTTGTATAGAACAAATGACACACAATTTGAAAGTTAATGATTTGCTATATTTTAACTGTATTAGAAAGATAAGCAATAATAATATCTATACTAAAATTGAAAGTGTAAATAATACAAGTTCTTATGATACATATAAAGTAGTAGTATCTATTTTAAAATAATTATTAAATGTCCTCAAAAAATAAATACTATAGATAGTAATTGATAAAACTTTGAATTGATAAATTAGGTTATGAGTTTATACAAGGTATGTTAAATGACATATCTTTTTTTGTTATACGAAAGGAGAATGATAATGAATTTAAATTATGCAATATTTAGAAGTGAACCAATATATACTACAAAAGATTTAGCACAAATAGGTTCTCATAATAAAAGAGAAAAGAAAGCTTATAATTCAAATCCTGATATAAAGATAGAATTATCTAAAAATAATATTGATTTAGTGCCTTTAACTGAAAAGTATGTTAAAGGCTTTTATAATTTAACAGAAGAATATAAAAAAGAACATGATGAAAGAATGAAAACCGAAAGACCAGATCGTAAAAGAACATTTACTGAAATGATAAATACTTCTAAAAATGTTATAGCAGATGAATTATTATTTACAGCAAGTAATGATTTCTTTAAAAATATGACTAATGATGATATTAAAGAATGGGCTAATACTTGTATGGAGTTTGTTTATAATGATTTAGGTTATACGAAAAATCAAGTATTACATGCTACTATTCACATGGACGAGGAAACACCTCATATTCATTGTGTAGTAGTTCCATTAGTTAAAAAATACGATAAAAGAACTAATAGTGAACGATATACCATATCTAAAAAGCAATATATTAAGGATAAAATACATTTATCAGAATTACAAGATAAATATCATGCTAGATTAGTATCAAAGGGATATGACTTAGAAAGAGGCATTAAAGGTAGTGATAGAGAACATTTATCCATTAAAGAATTTAAAAAAGTTAATAGAATATTAGAACAAAAAATTAATATTAGAAATGATAGATTAGATAAAGTAATGGATGACTTTAATGAAAAAATGAAAACAACTAAAAATACTATTATTGATAAAGATTATGTTAAAGTTAGAAAAGATACTTTTGAAAGTATGAATAATGTTATTAAAGAAACTGAAAAAATAATAGAAATGCAACCTAAAATCAATAGTGCTTTACAAGAGATTAATAATTATACTGATAGTTATAATTTACTTCAAAAAGATAATCAAAAGTATCAAAAAGAAATTGAATCATTAAAATATAAAAATGAAAAATTAGAGCAAGAGAATAGAAGTCTTAAAAATTATATTGATTTTGTACTCTCTAAAATAAAACAATTCTTTAGAAATATGTTAGAAAAAGGCACAGAAATTATTAAAAGTCTAACATGTGATGAAGTTAAAAATTATTATTTTAATGATAGATTTGATAAAAATGATGTTTATGATGTATCACGAGGAACATCAAAAGAAGATGAATTATTTGAATATGCTAATATTCCTAATTATCTAAAAGAATATGAAGATAAAAGTAATAAAAAAGAAAAAAAGAAAGATGATTTTGATTTAAGCTTATAATTCATTTTAAGGCATAAAAATGCTAGAAAATGATAAATAATGTCTCAAATAACAATGAAAAAAGAGTAGTGAGTGTTATTGAGTTAACATTTCATTACTCTTTTATTTTATATACTTTTTATTAGTTCTTCCAACTAAATAATCCATTGAAATATTGTAAGTTTTACAAATAGCATACGCATTCATTGTATTAATTAAATTAAGTCCTGTTTCATAATGGCTATATGTTGTCTGTGAAATACCACACTTTTTAGTAAATTGAAGTTGCGATAGATTAAGATTTGTTCTAATTTCTTTAAGTCTAGTTCCAATAAATTTTCGATTTGTTTTAATCTTCCTATTATATTTTTTATTTCTTCTTAAAAAACCAACAACAAAGTCCATTGAGTAATTATATAAGTTACAAAGTTTAACTAATTTCTTTAGTGGTATAGAATTATATGCATTCTCCCAACCCGATACAGTTTTTCTACTTACATTAAATATAAATCCAAATTCTTGTTGATTCATTTCAAGTTCTTCTCTACAATCTTTAATATTATTTTCATACATATAATAATTTCTTTCTTCATTATTTAAAAATACAACTATTAGATATATCAAGTATATCATATTATTTTTCTATTACAAAATTGCTCCCTATCAGTGAGCAAAGTGTGTAAAGTGTCAATAATATTGATATCTTTATATAAAAATATGTGGATTTTATTGCCAGAAAGAATATAAATATGATAAAATTATTTTGTAAAGATAGGAGTGATGATTATGATTAAATCAAAAAAACAGATGTTCATTGTAATTGGTGTATTCGCATTAGTCATGTTACTAAGCACGGTAACATATGCGTTTTTTAATTATACAAGAACAGGTGTACAAAATACTATCCGTGTTGGAAGAATTAGTTTTATATCAAGACAAACAGAAACAATTAGTTTAACTAATCTTTTTCCAATAGATCCAACTAATACAAGTGATATGAATGATCCAGATAAAGTAGGAACATTAGAGATTGAAATAGTAGGAGATACTGACTATCAAAATGGTATAGAATATTTGATTTCAACAGTGAATTCAAGTATTTCATCAAATGGTAAGAGAGTACCAATAAGTATTGATGTAACTATTGAGGATTTAGGAACAAATAGTGATAATTATTTCACTGCTCGTAATTCTAAAAATGCAACTATTTATAAAAGATTATCAGGAGATAGTGTTGTAGGTGATCAACAAATATTAGTTGGATATATAAAACCAAACACAACAAGTGGAACAGCGGAAGGAGTAAATGGTAAAATAACGATTAAAGCATATCTAGATGAAAATAATATTTTAATAAGTGATACATATAATAATGGAGAAACACCAACAGATAATTTAGGTACACCAGCAAGTTTAGGAGAAGGGAAAACAGTATTTACAACGGCCGAATGGAATGCCCTACAAAGTACAGGAGCATCATTTAAAGTAAAAGTAGAAGCGAATGAAGGAATATGGGTAGAAGAACCACTAACATCATATACGCAAATAATAAGAAATGTAGATACAGAAACAACAATAAATTTTGCCAATATATCGAGTTCAAGTAATGGAGAGGGGTTGTATATATTACCGGGAACAGAAAGTGATCAATATCCAATATATTATTACAGGGGAGCAGTAACAAATAATAATGTCATATTTGGAGATTATTGCTGGCAAATGGTAAGAACAACCGATACTGGCGGAATAAAAATGATATATAATGGTGAAGCAACAGGAAATGGAACAACATGTGAAAATACAACAGCCGAATCAAGACAATTGGCATCAACAAGTGCATTTAATTCACAATCTCAAAGTGTAGCAGACGTAGGATATATGAAAAACACAAGATATCTATATCAAAGTACAGCACCAACTTCTGGAGTATATTATGGAACAAGTATAGAATATGGAGAGTATGATACAAGTAATCCAGGAACAAATGTGTATCGATTGGTAGATGATGGGAATGGTTCAGTAGGAACTACCCTTGATGCAGATCACCATTATAGTTGTAATTCGGTGGCAGCAACAGGAACATGTACAACGATAAGATATTATTACTATGTAAGTGGAACAACATATAGATATATAAATTTAATAGGAGGAGAAGAGATAGAAGATGCAATATATAAAATGACGGGAAATGGAGATGCAGAGACTAAAGCAAGAAATAGTAGTTATGTCTTAAACAATACAGATTCAACAGTGAAAACAGCAATAGAAAGTTGGTTTAGAACAAATTTAACAAATGAAGTAGATAATACAAAAAGAAATTATGTGAATTTCCTAGAAGATACAGTATATTGTAATGATCGAAGTTATCAAACAACAGGAAGTGGAGCATATACAAATAGTGGATGGAATCCAAATGGAGGAAGTTTAAGAAATTATTTATATTTTGGATCAGGAAATAGAGCACGGAATAATTGGTATAGTACGACGAATGTGCCAACAACAGCATGTCCAAATGAAACAGATAGATTTAGTGTAAGTAGTAGTGTAGCACACTTAAATTATCCAGTAGGATTATTAACAGCGGATGAAATAGTAATGGCAGGAGCATCAGGAAATTCCAATATATCAAATAATACATATTACTTATATACAGGAAATTATTATTGGTATTTGTCGCCTACCTACTTCGACGGCAGCTATGCTTACGAGTTCCTCGTGACCTCTTCGGGCACTCTGAGCCACAACTATGTGGGCGGCTCGGGCGGTCTGCGTCCTGTCGTTTCACTAAAACTTGGAACGGAATTTGAGACAGGTGGAGATGGAACAGGAACAAATCCATATGTTGTAAAGTATGAATAAAAAGTAAGATAGAGTTCCACACACCACGAATGTGGGCCAGGACTTTGGACCTTGTATAATATAGTGTGTAAATTATGAAATAACAGATAAATAAATAATGTAGAGTATTTTTTATCAAATAACAAATTAGTCTCATGTAAAATGGGACTTTTTTCTTGAAAAATAATTGTAATTTAACGATAGTTATGTTAGAATTAATATAGGATTTGATGGTATGAAAAAAATTGAATTACAAGAAAAATTAGGTATTATCATTTTATTTGTTGTCCTTGTCCTTTTGATGTTTATTGTTCCTAATATGAATACGGATATTAATATTGGTAAATTAATTATTAATGAAATTATGTTAGTTAATAATAATACTATTATGGATAAGTATGGTAAATATAGTGATTATATTGAAATATATAATGGTAATGATTACGATGTTGATTTATATGGTTATTACTTAACGGATAATATGAAAGAAACAAGAAAATGGAGTTTCCCAGATGTTACAATAAAAGCAAATGACTATATGATTATTTATGCATCAGGGAAAAATAATGTTATTGAAGAAGAGTTACATACAAATTTTAAATTAGATTCCAAAGGAGAAACCGTAGCCCTTTCTGATAGTAGTGGTAAAGTAATTAGTAAAGTATATGTTAAAGAAACGATGAAAGATACTGCATATGGATATAATGGGGAAAAGTATGTTTATTACTATAATGGAACTCCTGGTAAGAAGAATGAGGGAGAGTTTAGCGAAGAAGCCATCTATGAAGAAGAAGGAAAAAAAGAATATAAGTTAGCAATAACAGAATATATGACGAATAATTTAAGTAATATTAAAGCCTTTGATGATAAGTTTTATAGTATGATAGAAATACATAATTATGGTGATAAAGATATCAATTTAGAAGGCTTTTATTTATCGAATAAAGAAGATAATCTAGGAAAATATGCTTTACCAGATGTTGTGATTAAAGGAAATGATTACTTAAGTATTTATGCATCAGGAAAAGATGAAGTAATGAATGATGAAATACATACGAATTTTAAATTAAAAAATGATGATGGTATTATTACCTTAGCAGATCCTAGAAAAAGTTTAATAAGTAAAGTTATAGTACAAGAATTAGATGGAAATACTTCATCGGGATATTATGATGATAAATGGCATTTATATAGTAAAACAAGTTTTGGAAAAGAAAATACGGATAATTATTTACAAGGAGAGATTGATAATAATATTATCATAAATGAAGTAAGTATTTATCCAAGAGAAGCGATAGAATTAAAAAATAATAGTGATGAAGAAATAAAACTTGATAAATATAGTATTGGAGATAAAAGTGGTGTAAAAACTAGTTTAAAAGGCTTTACTATCAAAAAGAAAGGTTTTTTAGTACTTGAAAGTAGTAAACTAGGATTTAATATTAATAATAGTAATGAAGTAATTTATTTATATTATGATGAAAAGATAGTTGATTCTTTAGAAGTTCATAAGTTAGTTGAAAACATCAGTACCGGAAGAAATAATAAGGAAAAAGTATATTATAAGAAAATAACTTTAGGGGAAGAAAATAGTGATACCTATTATCAAGGATTTAGTGAAATCCCCGAGTTTAGTGTTAATAATGGATATATTGATAAAGGAGAGAAGATAAGTTTATCAGTAAGTGATGGTGATATCTATTATACAACTGATGGAACATTCCCTACTATTAAGAGTAAGAAATACAAAGAACCTATTGAAATAAAAGGAAATACTGTTATTAAAGCGATAAGTTATAAGGAAGGATATCTAGAATCGGATATTATCTCAAGAACTTTTATAACAGAAAGAGTTCATGATATTCCTTTTGTATCAATCTCTACTAATGAAAGCAATTTATTTGGATATAATGGAATAATTACTAATTATACAAGTAAAGCCGAAAAGAAAGCTAATTTTGAATATTATGAAAGTGATGGTCGATTAGGTGTTAGTTTTATTGGTGATATTAAATTATCAGGAATGGATTCAAGAAAAGAACCCCAAAAAAGTATTAGTGTTTATTTAAGAAAAAAATATGGTGTAAGCAGTGTAACATATCCTTTCTTTAATGATATGGAATATCATACATATTCATCACTTTTACTTCGTAATGCTGGAGAAGATCCTAAACACGTTCGTATTATGGATGCGGCCTTAACAAGAACTTTAAAAGGGGAAATGGATATTGATATGCAAGAATATCGTCCCGTTGCCGTATATCTTAATGGTAGTTATTATGGTATATCTAATTTACGAGAAAAACTTAATGGTGATTATGTTGAAAGTAAATTTGGTATTGATAAAAAAGATATTAGTTTAATAAAATATTCCACACCAACTAAAGGTAATACTAGAGAATATAATGAATTAGTTAATTATATTAAAAATCATGATGCTCGAAAAAGTGATGTTTATGAATATTTAAAGAGTCAAATTGATGTGCAAGAGCTTATTAATTATTTTATTGTTGAAAGTTTCTATGGCAATACCGATTTAGGTAATATCCGTTATTGGAAGAGTAAAGATGGTAAATGGCGTTGGATGTTATATGATCTTGATTGGTCTTTATGGAATATGGGTCTTGATATGGCATATCCAGTTAAATATTCTAGAGTTCCCGCCGCAACTTATTTATCATCAAGTATTACTATAGTAAGATCATTATATCAAAATAGTGAATTTAAAGATCTTTATTTAAAGAGTTTATCTAAGTATTTAAGTACAACTTTTAAACCAGAAAGAATGGAAAAAATTATTGATGAATTAGTAGACGAAATAGAAAAAGAAATGCCTTATCATATTAAAAGATGGGGAGGAAGTTATCCTAGTTTAAGTAGTATGAATGCTTGGAAAAATAATATTAATAATTTTAAAAGAACCATTAATAATCGCTATAATAGAGTTATCAGTAATCTACAAAGTAATTTTAATTTAAGTAATAGTGAGTATAATAAATACTTTGGAGAGTTAAAATGAAAGATAGATGGATACAAGAAGAAGATTATATCATGCTATTATTTCTTACTTTTGTCATTGCCTTTAGTATTATTATTGTTATTAAAATAAATCATCCCGAGTTAGATAATAAAAAAGAAGAAGAGAGTGTTATTATCGATAATACTTCTAAATTATTTAAAATAAAAATTAATGAAGTAAGTATTTATCCAAGTGAAGCGATTGAATTATATAATGATAATGATGAAGATATTAATTTAACTGGTTATTCATTAAATGATAAAAGTGGTAAAGTATATAAATTCCCAAACAAAGTAATTTCTAAAAAAGGATATTTAGTTATTACTAATAATGAATTAGGATTTGATATCAATAATAGTAATGAAATAATTTATTTGAAATATAATGGTGTTACTATTGATTATCTTTATGTTAATAAGTTAGTAGAAAATATTAGTACTGGTGTCAGTAATGGTAATAAAGTTTATTACAA
>CADCJQ010000040.1 GCA_902801795.1 uncultured Erysipelotrichaceae bacterium | reverse complement strand
AATAATTAACATGATAATACCAACAATTATAACGATATTTGATGGAATAATTGGTTTATAATAAAGATTCATATGATAAACAACTCCTTTATTTTTTTAAATATATTTATTATTAAACATTTTTACAATCAATAACTAAATTATTGCTCATGTTTTCAGAAGAATTTAAACTATAAAGTTAATATTAATATTTAATTAACGAACAATTTCATTATTAATTATAACTTTATAATACATTACAGAAACCCATCATAATAATGTCAAATTAATAGTACTCTGACCATTAAAGCAAAAATTTCTATTGTTATCTATTTCTATATAATCGACATAATTAGTTCATTATCCTATTTTATATACATTTTAATAACCCTTTTATTATACATCAAGTGTACTTTGTTTTGCTTTTTTTGTCAACATATATCATGGTAAATTCATATAAATATATCAAGCCTAATAAAAAAAGTATAACAGAGAATCCATTATACCTTATTTATAAAAATTAAAGTAATTATCAATCATCTAACTTATCATATTCTTCATTACTTACTGGTTCACACCATTCATTTTTAGTATCAATACCTGGTACTTCAATAGCAAGATGACTAAACCAAGAATCTTTTTTTGCACCATGCCAATGTTTAACATTAGCTGGTATTGTTATTACTGTTCCAGGGGTTAAACTAATAGATTCTTTTCCATACTCTTGATACCATCCACTACCTGCAACACAAATCAATATTTGACCTCCACCACTTGTAGCATGATGAATATGCCAGTTATTACGACAACCAGGTTCAAATGTTACATTACAAACACTTAATTTAGCATTAGGAACTACTGATAAAACATTTAAATAACTATTTCCAATAAAATATTCTTTATAATCATCATTAGGTTTTCCTAAACCAAAAATATTATCTTTTTCAAAATCATTCTTCATGATAAACCTCTTCTACTAAAGGAAAAACACTCCATGCTTTAGGCCATCCACAATAAAAAGCTAATTGAGTTACTATTTCAACAACTTCATCTTTTGTTAAACCATGTTCTTTCCCTAGTATTAAATGAACCTTAACTTGAGGATATAATCCTTGCGCCATTAAAGCTGATATTGTTATCATCGACCTATCTCTTAATGATAATTTATCTTCTCTTGACCATACTTCTCCAAATAATACATCATCATTCAATTCTGCAAACTTAGGTGCAAGATTACCTAAATTATCTCTTCCTGCTGTTTGTTTTTTCATTTAAATCATCCTTCCTTTTCATTAATTAATTTATTAATGTTTTTATAATATATTTTTTCTTTATCTTCACTATCTATTGGCAATTTATTAATAGCATCTTCTATTTCTTTTGTCGCTCTATTAGCATTATTCCAAAAGGAGTATCTGTTCCATATAAGACATGAGCAAAAACATCAATTTTTTCCACTATTCAATCTCCGTATATTTATAAACTTTCATATGAAGATGATATTTATCTCGAAGTGTAGCTATTTCCTTCATAACTTCTGACTTATGATGTTTATCTAAGGCTTCTTGATTTACCCATTTATCAATAAGTAATACGGTTTCCTCATCATCCATAGGAAAGAAATATTCATATTCTAGATTACCATCTTCTCTTCGGACTCTATCTGCTATTCCTCTTTCAGTCATTTCTTTAGCAAAAAGTTTAGCCATACCATTTTCACCACGATAATAAATATTTATAACAAGACTCATTTTATCCTTCCCTTTCAATTTACTTTTCTATTTTTACTTTAATACTTCCATTACCTAAATTATTTAAATTATCAATATGACCGATTTTAGTATAACTATATGATGTATCAAAAGAATCATAAAAGATAACAAGACAATTATTACCATATAACATAACATCACCTACATTTATATGATTAGGATTAAAAGAATTAGTTGGTAATGTCTTATCCAAATAAATATATTTTTCATTACCATTTAATTCTTTCATTTCTATTTCTAAAGGTAATAAATTAACAAATACTCTTGTTGTTTCATTATCTTCTAAATTGATGGTATATAAATTATCATTAATTATTATTTTCACTTCTTTAATCACCTCGTTATTATCAGTTATCTTTTCTAAAGTATTATTGTTTTCTACCTGCTTACTATTACATCCACTTATTATTAATATACATATAATAAGTAAAAGACTATATATTATTTTCTTTTTCATTTAAAACTTTCCTTAATAAACGCTTCTATCTTATCAAAAGGAATAACTTCTAAATTATCATAAAGATCTGTATGAACAGCATTAGGTATTATTAATAATTCTTTATTACTTCTATATTTACTATTCTTTATCATATCATTATAAGCATCCCTACTAAAATAACAAGAATGGGCTTTCTCACCATGAATAATTAAAACAGCATTTCTAATTTCATAAGTAAACATATGTTGTGGTGTATTAATAAAAGATAAGGCTGATGTCATATTCCATCCACCATTAGAATTAAGACTTCTTTTGTGATATGCTCTTCCTTTATAATATTCACTATAATCTTTAACGAAGAAAGGAACATCTTCAGGTACAGGAAGTTCTAAACATCCACCACCTAATTTATAATTACCATTTTGATAATCAATTGTTCTTTGTTTATTTAAATTTTCTTTTAATTCATACAAAGCATCTTCCGTTGTCTCATCAAAATAACCATTATGGTTAACTCTACTCATATTATACATTGTTGAACATATTGTTGCTTTAATTCTTGTATCAATACTAGCGGTATTTAAAGCAATACCACCCCAACCACATATTCCAATAATCGCTATTTTTTCTTTATCAACATTATCAAGAGTCATCAAGTAATCAATTGAAGCACTAAAATCTTCTGTATTAATATCAGGAGAGGCAACATATCTTGGAGATCCACCTGATTCTCCTGTAAATGACGGATCAAAAGCTATTGTTAAAAAACCTCTTTCTGCCATCTCCATCGCATATAATCCACTACATTGTTCTTTAACCGCTCCAAAAGGACCACATACTGATATTGCTGGTAACTTCCCTTCATAATCTTTAGGCTCATATTGATCCGCTACTAAAGTAATTCCAAAACGATTATGAAATGTAATCTTTTTATGATTAACTTTCTCACTTAATGTAAATGTTTTATCCCATTCATTTGTAATATTTAATTTTTCTTCCATTTTCTTTCTCCTTTTCTACCAATTTTCATATCTCTTTTTGGTATTTAAATTATTAATTTTATTCATTTCTTCACTCGTTAATTCAAAATCAAAAACATCAATATTTTCTTTAATATGTTCTTTATTACTTGAACCTGGAATAACAATAAACCCAGATTGTAAATGCCAACGAAGTATTACTTGAGCAGAAGTTTTTTGATAATTACTTTTTATATCATTAATTACTTCATTATTTAAAGATTCATTTGTATGACCTCTTCCACCTAATGGATAATATGATTCAATAATTATTCCATACTCTGAAACATAATCTTGAAATTCTTTATTATTATAATAAATATGATTTTCATTTTGTATAACAGCAGGCATTATTGTTGCATCTTTGGTAATATCTATAAAATCCTCTTTCGTATAATAATTAGAAATACCTAAGGTTTTAACAATACCTTCTTTTATTTTATTTTCTATAGCTTTATATAACTTTTTTTCATCACTTCCTGATTGATGAACCATCATTAAATCAATATAATCAAGACCTAATCTTTCATTACATTCATCAATTGCTTTTTCATAATCACTAAAACCATAAGGTGGTAACTTCGTTGTTATAAATATTTCATCACGTTTAATTAATCCTTCATCAATAGCTTTTCTTACTGCTCTACCAACATTTTCTTCATTACCATACCAATAGGCTGTATCAATTAAACGATATCCATTTTTTATCGCTTCATAAACCGAATTTTCTGCTACTTCACCATTTAATTGCCAGGTTCCAAGTCCTATTATAGGCATTTCATAACCATTATTTAACATAACTATTTTATTATTCATATCAAAATCCTTTCTTTCGACTTTTTTTAAGTTTATATTTTCTTCATTATCTAATGATTTTACAAAAATAATACCAATAACAACTATTATTAGAAGACCACCTATAATTATTTTTATTTTATTATTCATAACTATTCTCCTAGTAATTTAAATTATTAAGAAAACTATCGACATCACTTTCATTACTTAATCTTTTGCCATCTAACCAATTAACATTTTTATTATATTTTTTTAAAGTATTTATACTACCACCAATTCCTGTTCCTCCTGATGTACAAAAAGGAATTATAGTTTTACCATCTAATTTATAAGTATCCATAAATGTTAGAATAATATGTGGTACATCTCCCCACCAAATAGGATATCCTAAAAAAATAACGTCATATGCATCAACATTAATTGTATTAGCGATTTCTGGACGAGAGGAAGCATCATTACATTCAATAGATGTTCTACTATTAGAATCATTCCAGTTTAAATCAGCATTAGTATATTTTTCTTTAGGAACAATTTCAATTAAATCACTATTTATTTTCTTATTAATGATTTCAGCCATACTTTTAGTAGTTCCACTAGCTGAGAAATATATAACCGCTACCTTTTTATCTTCATTTTTTTCTAAATTATTATTTCTTTCTTCAAAATTATTATTCAATGTTTCATTATCATTGGATTTTGAATTTAATAATATTACTCCTATTAAACCAATTACTAAAACCCCTACTATTAAAACTATTATTTTTTTATTCATTATTTCTCCTTCTTTCTTATAAAATTATTGATAAAATATATTATTAAACTAATAAATAAACTTGCTGATACAACATGTAAATAAAATATTATTGGTGATATGCTAAAATCATAATATTTAAAGGCATTTAATAAAAACATATCACTTATAAAGTCTAATTTAATAAAACTATAAATACCATAAATAATTATTAATAATACTATAAAGTAATAAAGATATTCTAAAGTACTATTTTTCATTTTATTATTAATTTTATTAATTAATGTTTTTAAATGTAATCCTAAATGAATAGACATTAAAACAAATCCCCAACTTGTACTTAACATATGTAATTTTCTTCCCCATATTTTTGTATCTATATTTAAAAAGGAAAAGACATCACTAGAAATATTAATAGCACTAACAATTATACAAATCATATCTATTAAAAGTAATAAATCGACTAACATTATTATGATTCTTTTAATATTATATTTTCCTTTAAAAACCGTTTTGTAATACCGATAATTTAAAAGATGATGAATTATAAATAATACAAATAATATTGTTCCTAATATTTCATGAATTAAATTATCTGTTATATGATGTCCCATAAGAATTATAAAAAGAAGATACATTAAAATATCAATTACTATTTTTATTTTTTTCATAAATACTTACCTCTTTAAGATATATAAAAAAACTTTATCTTTGCAAATAGCAACATTTCTCTCATTATTAATTATCTAAAAATGCATTCAAGACCCATTTTTATTAAGTTATAGTCCGTATAATAGGCATATTTAAAACCTAATTCTTCAATGGCTTTACTTTGTTTTTTGGTAACCGCAGAATAGGGATAAATACCTATCATAAAAGGAAAGAATGTAAATACTAGTTTTGTAGCTTCTTCATCATTTTTATTCAAAAACTTAATAATACATTTTTTTAAGATATTTACGGATTCTGTATATGCCATTTTATACTTTTTAACATTTTCATAAGAACTATTTTCTTCCATTTCATACATATTCATTGATATTAATTTTAATAATATCTTTCTTTTGGATAAAGAAACTGCGATTTTCTCAATAAGCTCATCTTTAGATAAAATATCATTTTCATAAATTTTTAATAATTCTTTATTCCATTTCAAATATTCTCTAGCAACTAAAGCCAAAAATATTTCTTCTTTAGTAGCAAAATAATTATAAATAGATGTTCTTGAAAAACTAATGTTTTCGCCAATAAGTTTAATATTAACATTATTAAATCCTATTTCTTTATATAGTTTTTCACATGCATCAATTATCTCTTCTTTCCTACTATCAACTAATTTCTTTTCCACATCATACTCTCCTATCATTGACACTATGTCAGTACAATATCATTATTGCATATTTTTGACACTGTGTCAATTGCATATTAAAAAAATTAATAATTTTCGTTATTAATTTTTAATTTATTATTTTCAAGTTCTTTAATCGATTTTTCTGGTGTTGGTAATTCTTCAGGCATTGTTCCACCTAATTTTTTTATAGTATTTCTTACTGCCTTTCCAACATTATAATGTGTATTAGAAGCTTTTTCTTCACTTTGTTCTTTTTGTTTTGCTAACAAATCTTCTGTAAGAGATATCCTAAATACATTAGCTCCAAGTTCAATACTACCCATTTTATCTAGAATATCTTCGCGATAACGTACACCTTTTCTTTTAGCAATCATATTGGCATCTTCTCCATTATAAAGTCCACGATAACCAGCATTAGTAAACTTATCATAGTTTTTCACACCTTTAGCACTTGCTACTTTATATAATGCCTTATTCCCATCTTTTGTTTGCTGTCTTCGATATAACCTTTTATCATCTTCTGACAATAAATTATATTCTTGTTCTGTTAACTCCATTTTTCTTATCTGAATTGCAAAATAAGTTTGAGCAAGAGCAATAACCTTTTTCCTGCTATCACCGTTTTGAGCAATTAAGTAACATGCATAACGGGTTAGATAATAATCATCAATAATTTCGATTTTTCCCTTCCCACTTGTTATTGGCTTCCTGACGTCAGGAAAGCAATCTTTTATATTATAATTACTCAATTCACACGCTATTTTCGCCTTTTCAATTACCTTGTTAAAATTCTCCCATTTTGAATAACCCAGAGCTTTCATTAATTCTCTTGCATCCCAATATTCATTACCATTTTCATCAAGATGCTTAATTTCTTCAAATACTTTGGCATTATAGCCTTTTAAATCATTCATTTGTCTCTCCTTTTATATTTATAACCTTCTTTCCAAAACATCATATTCCTAAAGCAATTGTATCGTAAGTGATACAAGGAGTCAAGTATAACAAAAAACAAGAATACCTTTAAATATTCTTGTATATTATTTATTAATCCAGTTTTCTACTATGTGACGTGAATTACTTGCCATACTTCCTTCAATAGCAAGTCCATCCGTTACATTTCCTCCAACACAAATTTCTTTTAATTGTCTAGGTACACTTGATAAACCCGATCCTTCATGAGTTGTAAAAGGTCTTATTATTTTACCATTAAAATTTAATCCCTTTAGGGCAGTAAATAATTCTTCTGGCATACCTCCCCAATATATTGGTGAACCAACATAGATTACTTCATAAGAAGAAATATCATTAATTCTTTCTTTAATAGGTGCATTATGACTTTGTGTTCTTTCTTTCGCTTCATTAATACAAGTCATATAATCTTTAGCATATGGTATTAAAGGTTCAACTTTAAATAAATCTGCTCCTATATAATCTCTTATATATTCAGCAACTATTTCTGTATTACCTTTATCAATATAACGTAAATCTCCTCCAAAATAATTTTCATCAGCACGACTAAAATAAATAACTAAACTTTTCTTATCTTTCATTTTCTTTCTCCTTTTCTACCAATACCCTAATTCTTTAACAATAACATTCAAGTTAACTAACAAGCCACTTTATTCCTTTCGCAACTCTTAAATTAGCATCTTGAAAATGATTACCTGGATTTTCTTCATATAGAGAGTTAATTTTATCTTTTAAGTTATCATAAAGACATTTCGTATTATCTTCTACTTTAGCAAGAATAATATTTTTAGTATTACTTTCTTTATCTCCTAATGATAAATAAACTTTATCCACATTTTGGTGGAAAACTTTTTCTAAAGCATACTCAATAAAGTTAGGATACCAAAGTGATCCAGAAATACTTGCATATCTTTGAAATAAAGTTGAATTATATAATGCATACAAAGAAAACAAACCTCCTAAAGAATATCCACATATTCCATAATAAGAAATTTCTTTATGATAGTTATCAAGAATATAATTACTAACTTTAGGGATAATATCACTTTCTAATTCCTTTAAATAAATACTAGCTTTTCCACCATATTTTTCTTCATTTTTAAATAATGGTTCACATTCCCATGGTGTTAATTCATTATTCCAATCTATATTACTAATAGTAACTAAAAGAAAAGGCTTACAATTTAATTTTTGACATTCAAGAAAAACATCTTTTCCTTCATTATCAAAAGTATTTAGAATAATTACTGGTAGTTTCTTTAACTTACTACCATATCCATAAATATTAATAACTTTATTATTTATCCTTAATTCCATTATTATGTTCTCTCTTCCATTTTTTAATAGCCTCTAATCTTTCTTTAAACTTAC
>CADCJQ010000039.1 GCA_902801795.1 uncultured Erysipelotrichaceae bacterium | reverse complement strand
GTTGTAACTAAAACAGAGTATTTAAATAATACCTTTACAAATTCTAATTTATTTAATGTAAGTAATACCTTAACAGATGATAGTTTAGTAGTAAGCATGTCAACTGATAATAAAGCTTATTATTTAAAGAAAACCGTTAAGATAGTAGGAGGTTCTGGAACCGAAAGTGATCCATATATCTTAGGTAATGATATTGATGATATTAATGATCGAAAAATAGTTGGATATATAACTTATAATAATGAAGGAACTAATTTAACACCAAGACAACCAATATATTATGGAGAAACTAATTATATTGGAATGAAAGTTGATAATATAGCATTTACAGGATGGAGTGGAACTTCTGGTGGGACACTTGAATATCAATTAGGTGATACTTTTAATTTTAATAGTAATATCACATTATATGCAGTATTTAGAGATTTATTTGCTGTAGAAACAATAGCGCAATCTGTTAATACGGAAACACTAATTAATTTTGCAGATCCGTCAAGTGATACTAATGGTAAAGGATTGTATATTTTAAAAGGAACAGAAAATGATACTAATCCAATATATTATTATCGTGGGGAGGTAAACAATAATAATGTAGTATTTGGAGGATTCTGTTGGCAAATAGTTAGAACCACTGATACCGGTGGAGTTAAAATGATTTATAACGGATTACCGGATGTTTCTGGAAGTGGTAATAATATAACCTATAATTGTGGAACAACACGAGATATTCAAGACACCATAAGGACAACTACAGATTTAGTAGAAACTACAGGTTATTATTATGCGGATGATTATGAAATAGTTAGTACAACCGGAAATAGTGTAACATACAAATTAAAGTCTAAAGCAAAACCAATAACAAGGGTAGCAATAGCAAATGCAACTAATGCTGCGGCAAATATTCCAACAATTGTTGCTAATTATCCATATACTTGTTTGAAGACAACAGAAGACGAAACATGTACAACTATATATAAAGTAGACAGTTATGCAAGTGGAACCAATGCTAATGTTTATTCATCACTCGATAGAACTGTTATAGGAAGAGGTAATTTTAATCCAACTTATGAAATTGAAGATGTTGGATATATGAATAATACAAAATTTGTATACACAAATAGTGCAGCAGCAAGTGGAAGTATCTTTGGAAAGAATGTCCAATGGAATGGGTCAAGTTATTTAGTAATAGATGATACAACGAATACAGCATCTACAAATACAGTATTAAATGATACACATCATTACACGTGTGGAACAGCAGGAACTACTTCATGTGCAAGTGTAAGATATTATTATTACAGTGGTAGTTCAGGGAATTATTATATTACATTAACAAATGGAGATACTGTGGAAGATGCTTTGTATAAAATGACAGGAAACGGCTCTGCTGCCACAAAGACAAAAAATGCAAGTTATAATTTAAATCAAAATAACTCATCTGCTAAGACAACAATAGATAATTGGTTTAGAACAAATCTAACAAATGAAGTAAATGCAACAAATCCTAATTATAGCATGTATCTAGAAGATACAATATATTGTAATGATAGAAGTTACAATACATCAGGAAGTAGCAATATATATGCCCAAAGTGGATGGAATCCTCAAGGAGGAGGATTAACTAATTATTTTACTTTTGGTACGTTTAATAGATTTAATAATAATTGGTATAGTGTAACCAATGTACCAAGTATGGTATGTCCAAATGTAACGGATAGATTTACTGTGTCAAATAGTAATGGAAATGGAGCATTAACATATCCAGTTGGGTTATTAACAGCTGATGAAATAATATTGGCAGGAGTAGGTGGTTATGGAGCTGGTAATACCACATATTATTTATATACGAACGATTTTTTCTGGGCTTTAAATCCGGGAGGTTTTAGCTACCGCTTTGCTAGCGAGTTCTATATGTATGATGTTGGTGACTTATTCTATGGTATTGTAAGTGGTAATTTGGGATTTCGTCCAGCTGTATCTTTAAAAGGTGAAACGAAATTTGAAGATGGTGGCGATGGAACTGGAACTAATCCATACGTTGTAAAATATAATTAATATTCGACAAAATAATTACATAAGATTAATTAGGTGATTATTTTGTTTTTTTTAATTAATTTATTTAAAAATATGTTTTTCTTTACGGCAAGTTACTCGAATAATTTGTTTCCAGATCCTTTAAGTGATGAAGAAGAAGAAAGACATTTAAAGTTAATGAAAGAAGGAAATGTTGAATCAAGAAATATTTTAATTGAACATAATTTAAGATTAGTTGCGCATATCGTTAAGAAATTTGATCATCAAGTGGGAGATCAAGATGATTTAATAAGTATTGGAACTATTGGTTTAATTAAAGGTATTGATACTTATGAAATAGGAAAAAGTGTTAAACTAACAACCTATTGTGCTCGTTGTATTCAAAATGAAATATTAATGTATTATCGAAGTAATAATAAATATAGTAAAGATATATCAATAAATGAAAGTATTGGATTTGATAAAGAAGGTAATGAAATAACAATATTAGATGTTTTAAAAAGTGAGAAACCTGATTTTGCAATGGATTTGCATACTAAAGAAAATATTAAATTAATTAATAAATACATTGATGTTTTAAATGAAAGAGAAAAAGATATTATTACTAAAAGATATGGTTTATTTAATAAGAAGGAACAAACCCAAAAACATATTGCTAAGAATTTAGGAATATCAAGGAGTTATGTATCACGTATTGAAAAAAGAGCTTTAATTAAGATGTTAAGAGAGTTTATTAAAAATAAAAATATTACTTAAAAGTATTTTTATTTTTTTCTTTTTATGATATATTATTCATAAGGTAAGTGATGATAAAATGAATAAAAAAGGTTTTGCTGTTGTAGAAGTAGTTATTGCTTTTTCTATGTTAGGTGTATTGCTAATATCATTGTTTGGGTTTGTAACTTTTTATCGTGATAAAACAAGAAATGAAGAAACAAGAACAAAATTATTAGATTTTAAAAATAATATTACCAAAATTATTTATGATGATATTGTTGGAGAGAAAATTGTTAAATTAGAATATTGTAATGGAATTGCTAAGTGTGTTAATTTTAAAGACCATAATAATAATCAGCATGTTTTACAAGTCGTTGAAGATCCGCTTATTGAAGGTGTTAAGAAAAAAGGGTTATATTTAAATTATGATGAAACAATGTATATGCTACCAGATAGTGATTTGCGAGATTCAAATGGTTATATGTGTTATTTTGATGATTTTATGCTTCAAAATTATAATGACGAAATATATAGTTTAAGAATTACCTTTATGCATCATGGATTAAATGAAAGTTTTACAATAAATTTAACGGTAAATTAAAAAAGAAATAATAAATACTAATAAAGAAGATATTGAGGCATGCAGAATTCTTGCAATTAAATATAAATAGTAATTAAGATGATATTTATTTAAAATAGTAAAGATTTGAGCATGAATCGAGAATCCGCCAAAAGAAATAAAGAAAGTAGCTAAGGTTGCTTTTTTAATTTTAGAGATTGATAATGTACTTAGTAAATTTAAACCATTAGTTATTTCAAGTAAACCATTGACTAAAGTATTGGAAAAATCATTTAGATTTAAATATAAATTAATTGTTTTGGTAAAAAGAGAGAAGAAAAGAACAATACCAAAGACATTAAAAAGAATTGGTAAAGTATTAGTAATAGAAGTTGTTAATGTTTGAATAAAAGGTTTAGGTTTATTTAAAAATATTTTAGTAAAAGATGGAGTTTCTTGATAGATATTTCGAAAAAGAAAACCAATGAGGTAATTAGTTATAAAATGTATTAAAAGAATAATTAAACCTAACGTTTTATCACGAAAGAAAGTAATTCCAATAGTATAGATAATAAATAAGGGATTGGAAAAATGGGTCATTGTAAGTAGTTTATTAGCATCATTTAAAGATATTACATGTCTATCAAGTTGTTCTTTAATTAATTTGCTATTGCCTGGAAAACCTGAAGTCATTGCCATAAAAAGAATATATACTGTTTCTTGAGGTAAATGATAAATTTTAGAAATAATTTTACCAAAGATATTACTTAAATAATAAGGGAATTGATAATTATTTAAAATATCGGTAATAATAAAGAAAACAAAAATACTAGGAAAGAGATTATAAAACCATAGTTTTGTTGTATCAAAAAAAGTTTTGATCATTACTTCACTATGTAACAAAAAATTTAATAAAAAAAATAAGGTTATAAAAGAAACTGTCAAACTCTTGTGTTTTTTATTCATAATTTGGCCTCTTTTCTGTTATAATTAAGAAGGTGATAAGATGAAAAAAATATTTTGTTTTATTAAAGAAGAATATAAGTTTATTATAGTTCTTTGTTTAATACTTTTTGTAGGATTATTTCATTTACCATATAATATATATGTTGGTGGAGGAACAATTAGTCTTGCTAAAAGATTAGAAGTAGAAAATGAATATCAAGAAAGTGGTAGTTTTAATCTTGCATATGTAACTAGTATAAGAGCAACAATTCCAACATATTTATTAAGTTATGTTTTTAATTGGGAAAGAGAAAGTATTAATGATGCAAAATTAGATGAAAATGATAATCCTACTGATATGTGGGAGCGAGAAAAACTATATTTACAAGAAGCGAATGATAGTGCTATTATTAGTGCTTATAATTTAGCAAAAGAAGATATTAATATTAATAAAGAATTACTGAAGATATTATATGTTGATAAAGATAGTCAAACGAATTTAAAAATAGGAGATACGATTCTTTCTATCGCGGGTGTTAAATTAAAAGAATTTGATGAAATAAAAGATATTCTTAAAAATTATCAAGTAGGAGACAAAATAGATGTTCATTATCTAAGAAATGATAAAGAGGAGGATGGATACTTTGTTATTCGAGAAATTGAAGGAGAAAAGAAAGCAGGACTTTATTTAATAAAATTATTTGATTATAATACAAAACGTTATGTAAAATTGAATTTTAAAGGTAGTGAAGGTGGCCCAAGTGGTGGTTTTATGACTTCTCTTGCAATTTATAATCGTTTAACAAAAAATGATTTAACCAAAGGAAGAAAAATTGTTGGTACTGGTACTATTGATAGTAAAGGTAATGTTGGGGAAATTGGTGGTGTTAAATATAAATTATCAGGAGCGGTTTCTGGTAAGGCAGATGTTTTCTTTGTACCAGAAGAAAATTATGAAGAAGCATTAAAAGTTAAAGAAGAAAAAGGATATGATATTAATATCGTTATGGTAAAAACACTTTTAGATGCAGTTAATTATTTGGAGAAATAAAATGGAGTATATTATAATAGGATTATTAGTTATTTTAATTATTTTAGTTATTCTTTTATTGATTCGAAAAAATAATCATAAAGAAAACTTAGATATGATGGAAAGATTATCGCGCTTTGAAGTAAACATTACCAAAGAAATAGGTGATTTTAAAGGAGATTTAGGAAGAGAAATCATAAATGATTTTAATAAAATGAATACCTCTTTAGAAACAAGGCTAGATAATATAAATCGTAAAGTACATGAACGAATAGATGAAAATTTTGAAAAAACGAATAAAACATTTACGAATGTTATTGAACGTCTTTCTAAAATTGATGAAGCTCAAAAGAAAATTGATAATTTATCAATGGATATTATTAGTTTAGAAAATGTCTTAACTGATAAGAAAACAAGAGGAATTTTTGGCGAAGTTAATTTAAATAATATTTTATATAATGTTTTTGGCGATAATGATAAACTATATAAAATACAATATCATTTACCTAATGAAACGATAGCAGACTCGGTTATCTTTGCTCCAAAACCATTAGGAATAATTGCTATTGACTCTAAGTTTCCATTAGAAAACTATCGCATTATGGTAGATAAAGATAATGATGATATGACAAGAAAACTAGCTTTTAAACAATTTAAAATTGATGTTAAAAAACATATTGATGCTATATCTTCTAAATATATTATTTCTGGTGTTACTGCTAATTATGCAATGATGTTCTTACCTGCAGAAGCCATTTTTGCAGAAATAAATGCCTATCATACAGATTTAATTGATTATGCTTATAAAAGAAAAGTATGGCTTGTTTCACCAACAACGCTTATTTCAACATTAACCATGATATTAATGGTTATTCAAAATATTGAAAGAGATAAATATGCTAATATTATTCATGAAGAATTAAATAAACTAGGAGTTGAATTCGAAAGATTTAAAGATCGTTTTGATAAACTATCAAGAAGTATTCAAACTGTTAATAAAGATGTTGAAAGTTTTCAAATAACGACAGATAAAATCAAAAGAAAGTTTGATAATATCAGTAATGTTAAAATAAATAATAAAATAGAATATGAAGAAATTGAAGAAGAATTATAAAGAATAAAGGGATGATGTCTATGCCAATATTATCTTGTGATGATATTACATTACTAAGAAAGTTAATAGAAATTAATAATATAATAAATCTAATTAAATTTGTTTTAGTAATATTAGTAATTTTAACGATTATATATGATGTATTACGTAGTAAAGACAATAAATCTTTATACCATAGATTATTAATTAAAATACCTTTAACTTTATTAATCTTTTTTTTATCTAATATCGTCTATAAAGTAGGGGAAATGATTGATAATACTTCACCACTTGCTTGTTTAAAATATGCTAATAATGATTATATAAATCATTTATTAGAGATAGAAAAAAATAATGAAAATAAAATAATTAATGAGGTTAATGCTAAAGTAAATAATTTAAAAAATAGTTTAAGTATTAATGAATATAATACTATTTTAGAAGATATAAATAATATTAAAGATAGTAGTGTTCAAGAATCTATTAAAAAAGAATTATTTAATTTAAAACAATACATTGATATAAAAAATACAATAGATGAATTAAAACTTAATTATGATTATGAAAAACATATAAAATTATTAGAAAGTATAAGCAAGATAGAAGATAATGAATATAAGGATAAATTAAATAAATTCTTTTTAGAACTTCATTTAGCAAATCCTCTAAATATTGAAAAAGGTATATTTGAAAAAACATATCGTAATATGAGTTATTATGAAGTTATACCACCACATCCTTTGGAAAACATGGCCATAATTATTTATTTACATGGTGATGGAGGTCATGGTAAAAATAATTATAATACTTATTATATGGCAAATGGTAGTTGTTATAAAAAGGAAGAATTTATTTATATTGCTCCAACACATAAAGATTTTAAAAATGGTAAAACATGGGAAAGTCAAGGAATTATTGATGAACTTAAAGAATTAATTGACAAAATTGTTATTGATTATAAAATAGATAAAGAAAGAATTATTATTACAGGAGAATCTCGTGGAGCGATTGGAGTATGGGATATTGCCAGTAAATATAGTAATTATTTTTCAGCGATTGTTCCAATAAGTTGTCGAGCATCAAAATTTAATCCTGTTAGTTTTAAAAATAGTTATGTTTGGGCATTCTCTGGTGATCAAGGAATGGAAAAAGATTATAGTAATATGATGCAAAACTATGTTAATCAAATTAATAAAAATGGTGGCAATGCTAAGTATACAAAAATCCCAGGTAAATCACATGGTGATATGATGGGAACTTTTATAAATGATGAAATAATTGCATGGGCTTTGTCACAACGAAAGATTAGTTGACATAATTTTACATAAGTGATATGATATCGTGCGAGAAAGGGAAGCAAAAATGAAGACAGATGATTTTGATTATGAATTACCTAAGGAATTAATTGCACAAACACCTCTTGATAAGAGAGATGAAGCAAGACTTATGGTCTTAGATAAAGAAACTGGTGCAATAAAACATCAAAAGTTTTATGATATAATTGATTATCTTAATGAAGGTGATGCTTTAGTAATTAATGATACCAAAGTAATTCCTGCAAGAATTATTGGTGAAAAAGAAGATACAGGAGCAGTAATTGAGCTTTTATTATTAAAAGATATTGATGGTGATACTTGGGAATGTCTTGCTAAACCGCAAAAAAGATTAAAAGTAGGAACAAGTATTTCTTTTGGTGATGGAAGATTAAAAGCGAAAGTATGTGAAATTAAAGAAGAAGGAATAACGATTGTTAATTTAATATATGAGGGGATTTTAATGGAAATATTAGAGTTTCTTGGTACGATGCCACTACCACCTTATATTCATGAAAAACTAGATAATCAAGAGATGTATCAAACAGTTTATGCTAAAGATTATGGTTCTGCAGCGGCTCCTACAGCTGGTCTTCATTTTACTGAAGAATTATTAGATAAAATTAGTAAAAAAGGTATTAAAATAGTTCATATAACCCTTCATGTTGGTTTAGGAACTTTTCGTCCTGTAATGGTAGATGATGTTAAAACACATAAAATGCATAGTGAACACTTTATTATTACAAAAGATGCTTGTGATACTTTAAATGAAGTACGTAAAAATGGTAAAAGAATTATCGCTGTAGGTACAACTTCTGTTAGAACTCTTGAAACCGTAATGCAAACTAATGATTATTTTGTACCAATGGTAGGAGATACGGAAATCTTTATTTATCCAGGATTTAAGTTTAAAGCGATTGATGGTTTAATTACTAATTTCCACCTTCCTAAAAGTACATTAGTTATGTTAGTATCAGCTTTAGCAGGACGTGAAAATATCTTAAATGCTTATAATATTGCTGTAAAAAAGGAATATCGTTTCTTTTCCTTTGGCGATGCTATGTTTATAAAATAAAATTTGACATTTATTTGTCATTTTTTTTAAAATTTAATACTAAAATTATAAAATTTGTGGTATATTAATATCGAGGGATGTATTATGGATGATAAAAGAAGAAATATTGATAAACTAGATGTAAAAAATTTA
>CADCJQ010000038.1 GCA_902801795.1 uncultured Erysipelotrichaceae bacterium | reverse complement strand
GAAATGGAAAATCAAAAATTAGTAGGTAGTCTTGAATTAATAAAATATGGTGAAGAACAAAGTATTGTTGATAATAATATTTCTTATAAGAAAATAAAGTTAGATAATGTAACTTTTGAATTATATGATGAAAAAGATAATTTAATTAATACACTAGTTACAGATAATAATGGATATGTAAAATATGATAAATTACCTTTAGGGAAATATTATGTAAAAGAAAAGAGTATTCTAGATAACTATATTTCAAATAATGAAAAATATTATTTTGAAATAAAGAAAGATAATAATAAAGTAATAAATGCTATTTTAGAAATTAATAATTATTTGAAAAAAGGAACACTAGAATTTACTAAACTTGATAATGAAACTAAAGTAGGTATTCCTAACACTATTATGGAAATATATGATATAAATAATAATTTATTATTTACGAAAGAAACGGATAGTAATGGTAAAATAATGATTCAGGATTTACCTATAGGAGAATACTATTTAATTGAGAAGCAAGCTAATGACAATTATGAGTTAACTAATGAAAAGATTACTTTTGCAATAAAAGATAATGAAATTACTAATACAACTATGATTAATGAAAAGAAAGAAATAGTTGTACCTAAAACCGGAGTAAATGATACATTAATTATTAATAAATTATTTCAGTTATTTATGGTATTTGTTGGGGCTTTTTATGGAAAGAAAAAGAAATTTTAGTTTATTGATTATTTTAGTTATAGCCTTCTTTTTAAGTTATCATATTTATAATTACTGTATTATAAAATTTAATAACCAAAAAGTGGATAATTATTTAGTAGAATATGAAATACAAGATAATTATCGTGAAAATAATATTCAAAAAATAGAGTATCAAGAGAAATCTAATGATTACTTAGGTGTTCTCTTGATACCTAAATTAAATTTTAAACAAGGTTTTTATAATATAAATGATGAGAGAAATAATGTTAATCAAAATATTGAAGTATTAAAAGGTAGTGAAATGCCTGATATAAAGGGAAGTTCTTTAGTAATTGCAGGCCATAAGGGAGAATCATATTTAGGTTATTTTAATAATTTGGATAAATTAGCAATAAATGATGAATTAGATATAATTTATCAAAATCAAAAATATCAATATACTATTTTTGATATATATGAATTAGAAAGAAATGGAAGCATATCTTTTACTAAAAATATTCATGAAAATTATTTAGTTTTAACAACATGTTCAAAAAAGAATAATTTACAATTAGTTGTTGTTGGAAAATTAATTAACAATGGTTCTTGAAAAAATCTTTAGTTTTCGTTATAATTAAAACGTAATAGGAAGGTGATAAATATGCATGAACATCATCATGAACATCACTATAAAACAGAAAAAAATATCTTAATAGCTTTTTTTCTTAATATTGGATTTTCTATTTTTGAACTTATTGGTGGAATATTTACATCATCAGTATCTATTATTTCTGATGCTATTCATGATGCAGGAGATGCTTTAAGTATAGGACTTTCTTTTTTCTTAGAAAGAAAAAGTAATCAGGATTGTGATGAAGTTTATACTTTTGGGTACCGAAGATATTCAACACTAGGAGCTCTTATTACAACTTCAATTTTATTAGTAGGAGCTACTCTTGTTATTTATAATTCTATTTTAAGATTATTTAATCCAGTAGAACTTAAATATGATGGAATGATTGTTATTGCTATTTTTGGAGTAATTGTTAACTTTTTAGCAGCGTATTTTACCAGAGAAGGACATTCACTTAATCAACATGCAGTAAATCTTCATATGTTAGAAGATGTTTTGGGATGGGTTGTTGTCTTAATTGGTTCCATTATTATTAAGTTTACAAATATTTATTATATTGACTCTATTATGTCAATTGGAATATCGATTTTCTTAATTATTGAAGCGGTTAAGAATATGAAAGAAATACTTAATTTAATATTAGAAAAAGTACCTAGTAATATCAGTATTAATGATGTTAAAAAATGTGTTTTAGAAATTAAAGAAGTAAAAGATATTCATCATGTTCATATATGGAGTTTAGATGGTAATAAAAACTATGCTACTATGCATGTTGTAAGTAATGATAATGTAAAAGAAGAGATACGAAGTAAATTAAAAGTAATAGGTATTGATAATGTTACTATTGAACTAGAAAATACTAAAGAAAAATGTCTTCATAAAGAATGTCATTAAAAAAAATTGGCTTTAATCAGCTGATTTTTTTAAAAATAAGTAAAAAAATAATAAAATTGCAGCAATATGTGATATAATAGAATCAGTTTAATATATAGTAAAGTATATTGGAAGGAAAAATTATGAAAAAAAATATTAAAATGATTTTAATTTTATTATTTATTATATCAGTTGTTGGAATTTCATACGCTTTTTTTAATTATACAAGAATAGGAAATGAAAATGAATTAGTAGTTGGTAAAATTTATTTGCATTATAATACATCAAGAAATTTACCACTTGTTAATGTCGAACCTAGGAATACATTAGATTCTAATATGTATATTGAGTTTACAATTGATGGTTTAAATGAATATAAAGAAAAAGATATTTGGTATGGGATAGATTTGTTATATGGCGATATTCCTAATGATAAAACAAGTAGTAATCGTATAAGAGATGATTTATTAAGATTTACTTTAATGAAAAAGGTAGATAATGGGGAATTTGAAACAATAATTGATGATAAAGGATACCCTAGTATTGATGAATTAAGGATGTATGTCGAAACAATACCAAAAGAGACTAATAGTGAATTAAGCCATACGTATAGATTATATATGTGGATAAGTGATACTATTAGGGTAGGAAATGCTGGTAATCCTAATATTGATTATACTATGGAAGAATGGAATAATTTATTTGCAAGTATAAAAATAAGAGTATTAGGCGATTTTGTTGAGAAAACAAATGATGATGGTATTAAAGTGGTTTTTGATGCTAATGGAGGAAGTGTTAATATACCAGTTAAGTATTATAATGTTGGTGATACTTATGGAAGTCTTCCTATACCAGTAAGGGAAAATTATGCTTTTGATGGATGGGAATTAGATAATAATAAAGTTCAAACTACAGATGTTGTAAATAATACAAATGTTTTTTATTCAGTTTCTCAAATAGAACAAGAAACTAGGACAGCAGATATGTATCGTTATATTGGAGCTAAAAAATTTAATGGAACAAGTGATTATATTAATACAGGAATATACTTGTTTAGTCAGGCAAATTATCAAAGAAATTTCTATGTATCTTTTGAAATAAAAAGCAACGATGCTAATCAAGTAGCGCAAGCAATATTAATGGGGTCAAATGATGAAGAAAAAAGTGCTAATCCAGGAATGTTCTTTAGAATAAATAATAATAGCTATCAATTAGCAACACGTTCTCCCAATGGTGATGTTAGAAATATATCTTTTGATACAGAAAAAGTTGAAATATTAAGAATAAATAAAATTGTATATTATCGATTAAATGGAACAGGAACATTTAATGTAATTAAAGATATGAGTAGTTTTACAAATTATCATGATATACCAGTGTCTTTTGGTTCTGGAATAAAAAGTAATGCTATATTTAGACCATTTAAAGGAACATTATCTAATATGATTGCTGAATTTATTAGTGATGATGTAACACTTGATAATTATGAAGAATATATTCATAATAATTTCGATAATCCAGGTAACTACTTTAACAATGTAGTAACATTAAAAGCAAAATGGATAATAGATAAGATGAATACATTTCCGGCATTTATATCAGATAAAAAAGCAGAAATAAAAAGAATTGTCTTTAAAAAAGAAAATGAAACTGATTTAGCAAGATATAATGCCATAACTGACAATAATTTAAAAGGAGATATTGGAACAGAAGGAAGTGTTAAAGCTTGGTTAGAACAAGATAATAATGATAACTTATATACATTATATGTTGAAAGTGAAACACTAACATATCTAATAACAGGGAAAGATTTGTTTCGTGATTTTGCAAATGTAAGAGAAATTGACCTTGGTAATGTAGATACAAGTGGTGTAACTAGTATGTCTAGTATGTTTAGTGGTTGTCAAAACCTAACAAATTTGAATCTAAGTAATTTTAATACAAGTTCTGTAACTAATATGGGACATATGTTTTATAACTGTAGTAGTTTAACAAACTTGGATGTTAGTAAATTTAATACGAGTAGTGTACAATATGTAGATAGTATGTTTTATGGTTGTCAAAGCTTAACAAGTTTGAATCTAAGCAATTTTAATACAAGTAATGTAACTAATATGGGGCATTTGTTTGATGGTTGTCAAAGCTTAACAAGTTTAGATATCAGTAATTTTAATACAATATCTGTAACTAATATGGATAGTTTGTTTAATGGCTGTCAAAGTTTAACAAGTTTAGATGTTAGTAAATTTGATACAAGCAATGTAACTGACATGAGACATTTGTTTAATGGCTGTAAAAATTTAACAAACTTGGATGTCAGTAAATTTAATACCAGCGCTGTAACTAATATGATATATATGTTTTGTAACTGTCGAAGTCTAACAAGTTTAGATGTCAGTAAGTTTGATACAATCAATGTAACTGATATGAAACATATGTTTAATAATTGTAGTGGTTTAACAAGCCTAGATGTTAGTAAATTTAATACGAGTTCTGTAACTGATATGTCTTATATGTTCAATAGTTGTAGTGGTTTAACAAGCTTAGATGTTAGTAAATTTAATACGAGTTTGGTAACTAATATGTCTTATATGTTTAATAGCTGTAATAATTTAACAAGTTTAGATGTCAGTAAATTTAATACAGCTTCTGTAACGGATATGTCTTATATGTTTTATTACTGTAGAATACTAATAAGTGTTGATGTCAGTAAATTTAATACCAGTGCTGTAACTAATATGGCTGGAATGTTTTCTGGTTGTAGAGATTTAAGTGTTTTAGATTTGAGTAGTTTTAATACAAGCAATGTAACAGATATCCAAAAGATGTTTTATAATTGTAGATTAACAAGAATATATGTGTCAAATTTATGGAATTTAGGGGCAGCAACGCAAAGTGTTGATATGTTTGAGGGGTGTTCTACTTTAGTAGGTCAGGCACCTAATACAACATATGCCTATGATGGACCGGCCGATAAAACATATGCTGTTATTGCAACTGATAACCAAAAAGGTTATTTAACAGATATATCACTTAAACCAGGTGATTAACTAGTTAAAAGATGCATAGAAATATGTATCTTTTTCTCTAGAAATAGTTATTAATAGTTTGCAATTATTGAGATAAAATAGTAAAATAATTATAAGTGAGGGTGAGAGATGTCAACATTAATTAAGTCTATAAAAGAAGTCTTATATGATACATGGCCAATGATTCTTTTAAGTTCTGTTGTTTTAATAGCATTAAGACTGGCTTATTTAATTAAAAATAAAGAAAAAATAATTATTAGTAAAGAAATTATGTCTTTAACTTTTGTTGTTTATATTCTTTGTATGTTTCAAATAGTAACTAGTCAAGATGTATCGTCTGTTCATGGCGTTAATATAACACTTTTTAAGGAACTTACAAGATATCAAATTGGAACAAAGTTATTTTATCGTAATATCATTGGTAATATTATAATGTTTATTCCTTTTGGTTTTTTTACATCATATTATTTAAAATTAAACCGTAAAAGTTTTATTTTCTTTTTGACGTTAATTGTTTCTTTAGTTATTGAAACAATTCAACTTAAAATAGGAAGAGCGTTTGATGTTGATGATATTATTCTTAATATGGTAGGGTCTCTTTGTGGATATTTTATCTATCGTCTTGTTGATAATGCTTTTGGTGATTTATCAGATACGGTAAAAGGAACCTTAACGATTGTGGCGGTTTTAACAACCATTGTTATTTTAACAATAATTATTATATAGAGGTGTTAGTATGGAAATAAGTATTTATAATGAAACAGAAGAAAAAATTGATGATGAATTAAAGATAATGCATGATGTATTAGTTCATGGTATTGATAAATTAAAAGTTGGAGATGTTATCTTTAATGTTATTATTGTGGATAATGAATATATTCATCATTTAAATAAAGATTATCGAGGTATTGATAGAGAAACTGATGTTATTACTTTTGCTCTTGAGGATGATAAAACATTTAATCCTGTGGAAAGAATATTAGGTGATGTTTATATTTCGATAGATAAGGCTAGAAGTCAAAGTGAAGAATATGGTCATTCTTTAAAAAGAGAGTTATGTTTTTTAGGAGTTCATGGTATGCTTCATTTATTAGGTTATGATCATATGAAAAAAGAAGATGAAGAAGTTATGTTTAAATTACAAGAGGATATTTTAGATGAAATGGGTATCAAAAGGTAAAAAGAAATATTCTTTTAAGAGATTTATTTATGGTTTTGGTTATGCATTTCGTGGTATTTTTTCATCTTTAAAAACGGAATTTAATTTAATTATTGAAATAATTATTGGTATTCTAGCGATTGTTTTAGGTTTTTTCTTGAATTTAAGTACTATAGAATTTTGTATTGTTATTTTATGTATTTCTTTAGTTATTTCGATGGAACTTATTAATACAGCGATAGAACATACCGTTGATATGGCTATGCCTGAAAAACATCCTCTTGCCAAGATGGCTAAAGATGCATCAGCGGGTGGAGTATTATTTTCTTGTATAGGTTCTTTAGCGATTGGTATTATTATCTATTTACCTAAAGTAATTGATTTCTTTTCATAACATAGATTATTCTATGTTTTTTTTGTCAAATCATGTATTATAGTTGACTTTAACTAAAAAACACTATATACTTTAATTATAATAAGTGTAGGTGGTAATCAAAATATGGAACGAAAGATAAATGAAGATTTAAATAAATGGCGTAGAGATAGTATTAATAAACCTTTTTTCTTGTATGGACCAAGGCAAGTAGGGAAGACATGGAGTGTTTTAGAGTTTGGCAGAAGATTTTATAAAAATATCGCTTATTTTAATACAGATAATAATATAGAACTATATAATATTTTAGATAAAGAAAAAGTTTTAGATAAATTAATTGTTAAAATATCTGTATTATGTGGGGAAACTATTTTTGCGGATGATACTTTAATTGTTTTTGATAATGTAAATGATCCGGAAATGATGAATTTATTAAAAGTATTTGGTAAAGTAAATAGTCCATATAAAGTTATTATGATTAGTAGTAATAAAGTTGAAATTAATAAATTACGAATTGAAGAATTCTATTATCGTGGAATGACTAATATGGATTTCTTTGAATATCTTTCAAATACGGATAGAGTTCAATTAATTGATTTTATTAAAGATAGTTTTGATAATGATACGGTAATGCCTTTTCATCAAATGGCTCTTGAGTCATATAATGAATATTTAGTAACAGGAGGATTTCCTGAAGTAGTAAAAGCAAAACTTGATGGAAAAACAGCCTTAGAAATAGAAGCGATTAAAAAGAAGATTTTAGATATTTATCAAGGAGAATATTTTACTTATCATGATAGTATTCGTTGTGATGAAGTAATGAACGTTTTGCCTTGTCTTCTTGTAAAAGAAAATAAAAAATTTCAGTATGGTAGTATTAAAAAAGGAGCCAGAAGTAAGGAATATGAAGAAGGAATATCAAATCTTGTAACTAATGGAATTGTTAATCGTAGTTGGCGACTTCAAGATGTTAAAAGTCCATTAATGAGTGCAAAAGATCAAGAAAGTTTTAAATTATATTTTAATGATGTTGGTTTATTATATACAGCATTACATCTTAATAATTCAAGATTTACTATGGATAAAGATATTCGAAGAAGTTTAGTAGAAAATGATGTTGCTAATACCTTAATTAAATTAGGTCATACTCTTTATTACTATCAATCAGATGGTAAATCAGAAATAAACTTTGTTTTACAAAATAAAGTTGGTAAAATAGTACCTTTAGAGGTAGTTGATATGAAATTAACGAAAGCGAAAGCCATGTCATTATTTTTAAATAAATTTAAATTACATGATTGTATTAGAATAACGGAAGATAATTTTAGTAAGAAAAAAGGTGTTAAGTTAATACCAGTTTATGCTACTTGTTGTCTTAAGAATCTGTAGAATAAAATCACCATTATTGTATAAAATAGTAATGGTGATTTTTTTGTGAAAAAGTTTGTTATTATTAATACATTTTTAACATTTATCTTTGGTTTTTTAATACATGGTATTTATTCATGGTATCCTAGTGTTATAACATCTATTTTTCCCGTTAATGAAAGTTTATATGAACATATTAAATTAATTTTTTATAGTCCTATTTTCTCTAGTATTATTTTATATTTTATTTTCAAAAGAAAAGGTATTACAATTAATAATTTAGTATATGGGTTACTTGTAAGTACTTTATTTAATATCTTTTTATTTTATTTAATATTTATACCTGTTTATCGAGAAACTGGTGAGAATATCGTAATTACTCTTGGTATTTATTTTATTACTATATGTGTTAGTCAATATCTAAACTATTTAATTATTAGTAAAGATAATCATAAACTATTAAATATTATTAGTGCCATTATTTTATTTATTGCAACAATACCTTTAACATATTTTACATATCATCCCAAAAAAAATGATTTCTTTCGAGATCCTAAAACTAATCAATATGGAATAAAAAAATAAAATTTAATTTGGAATGTCAGAATTTAACAAAACAACAAAAGTGAATTTAAAGGAAGAGTTATTTTCTAATGAAGATAACTCTTTAATTTAGATAAAAAATATGGAATATTATGAAATAGACAAAGTTTTCATTACAAAGAGAATTAAGATAAGAAAATCAAAAAAATTATTGACTTAGTATGTTTAAAGATTATATAATTAAATTATAAAATAGAATAATTTATTTAAAATAAAAGAGGTATATATGGAACAGAAAAAAATAATATTTATGGTATTGGGAATACTTTTAGTTGCTATTACAATAACAATCGGAGTAACAGTTTCCTTTTTTAATTACACACGTACAGGAATAGCGAATACTGTTAGTGTTGGGAGAATAAGTTTTGTAACACGACAAACAAAAACAATAAGTTTAAATAATTTATTCCCTATTGATCCAACCGATACAGAAGCAATGGCTGATGATACAAAAGTTGGTACAGTAGAAATTGAAATTGAAGGTGATACTGATTATGCCCAAGGTGTAGAATATTTAGTTTCTAGTGAAAATACAAATATTTATACATCATCAGGTAAAATGGTACCAGTTAGTTTAAGCGTAACGGCAACTAATTTAGGAACATCTAGCAATAATTATTTTGTCTCTCGAGAAGATAAAAATGCTACAATTTATAAAAAATTAGTTGGTGACACTTTAGTTGGAGATCAAATGCTATTAGTAGGTTATATTAAACCTAATACAACAAGTGGAACTGCCGAAGGAATATCAAACGGAAAATTAACCATTAAAGCATATTTAGATAAAAATAAAATATTAATAAGTGATACATATGATGGAACAGAATCAGATAATATGGGAACACCAAACTCTATGGCAGAAGGTAAAACAGTATTAACAACTACTGAATGGAATGCATTCCAAAATACTCCAATCACCTTTCAAATAAAAGTAGAAGCGAATGAAGGAATATGGGTAAAAGGTTCTCTTGAAGAAATAATGAAACAAGAAAACTTTGATACTACTAAAAATAGAGGAATATTAGATAATGAACAAAGTGAATTTGTAAGT
>CADCJQ010000037.1 GCA_902801795.1 uncultured Erysipelotrichaceae bacterium | reverse complement strand
AGGAGTATATGATTCATCTGCTGTCGGATATCTAACTTATAATAAAAATCAGTTGTTAGGAAGTACACCATTACGTCAACCTCTTAAAGGAGATGGAACTGATACCATAACTGCATCTCTTGATGTACCAAACTTTAGAGGATGGAGTACCACACCAGATGGGGAAGTTGAATATAAATTAGGAGATACTATTAACTTTAATAGTGATACAACATTGTATGCGATAGTAAAAGAATTAAAAACTCATGAATTTTTACAAGAAAGAAAAGCAACTCAAGCATCATGTATTTCAACAGAGCCAAATAAATCATCATTTTATGGAGAAATTGATGCTGATGTTATCTACTATACTGGTAATGATGAAAGTTGTTTAAAAAATTATGTATGGTATTCTGGTAAACTATGGCGAATAGTAGCCATCTATCCTAATGGTATGATGAAATTAGTAACAGAAAATCCAATGACAACAATAGCATTTGGCAGTACAGTAACCTTTGATGGCTCATGGATGGATCAATGGTTATCCCAAGAATTTTTACCAACACTTTATAATAATACCAATATTGTTGTACAAAATGCTGAATGGAATGTTAAAGAGACTACGGCTATCACTGACCCATATTTAGAAAGAGTAGCAAATGATACCATAACAAAAACAGTTGGTTTATTAAATGCCTTTGAATACACTAAAAGTGGAACAAGGTCAGGATATTTAAATATTGGTCAATATTGGTGGTTAATGACACCATATAGTTCTTCTTATGTGCATTACGTGGACAACGGCGGCAGTAGTGGCGGCAATTCGCCAAGTTCGTATGAGTGCGGCATCCGACCATCTATCGTCATTAAATCTAACGTTGTTTTTAATACTGAAGATTATGATGGAACAAGGCTATCACCATTTCATATTATAGGAGATATAGAAGAAGGCAAGACTAATGAATTTCTAAATACTAGAATAAGCGGTGAATATGTCAAATTTAATAACGAATTATATCGAATTGTAGGAATAGAAAATAATACTACTAAAATTGTAAACACTAGTTATATCAATAACCCAAATAGTTCAAATACCTCGGATACTACATTAGGAAATTTTGGAAGTGATGACTATTTTAATACGCAGTCTACTGATATGAAATACTGGGATAAATATTTAACCGATGAGAGTGGATGGTTAAGTACTATTTCTATAAGTGATAAGAACCTGCTAGTAAATGGAACATACTATTTAGGATTATATCCAAGTAGTACGAATTATAAAGCAACGATATGTAAAAACACAGCAAGTGAACTTGAGACAACAACTATTAGTAATTGTGTGAAATATGAAAGTAGTGATACTAATAAAACATATACCGGGCTTGTGGGACTATTACGTGCAGGAGAAATGATGTCAGCACAACAGTCAACGTTAATGCACACCAATAACTCAAGTACATATAAGACTATGTGGTTAATAACACCATATGGTTCCTCCTACGTGCGCTTCGTGAATGGCGGTGGGTATTATGGCTATCGTCCGCCTAGTTCGAATGCGTACGGAGCCCGACCATCTATCAATCTAAAATCTGAGACAAAAATTACCGGTGGAACTGGATTTATTAATGATCCATATGAAATTGGATAAAATAAATATAAAATTGATATATAACAAAAAAAGGCTTGTCCGATAGGACAGGCCTTTCAAAAAGAATAAAAAGGGGTTGGCTAGTGTGATACTAGCGACCAATTCGCCTAAAATCGAACTGGTGATTTATATATTAAACGTTTTCACTTAAAAAGTCAATAATTTGATGTAAATTTTTTGTAAATAATTAATTATATTTCACGATATAAATCTTTGTTTTTGAATGGATTTTTTTTATCAATTTTATCAACAAATAAAATACCATTTAAATGATCCATTTCATGTTGAAAAGCAATAGCAAGTTCTTCGCGACCTCTTACTCTAATTTTATTTCCTTCTTCATCATATGCTTCAAGAGTAACTCTAGCATGTCTTGGTACAATACCTGGAACATCACGATTAACAGAAAGACAGCCTTCGCCTTCACCAACATAGATTATTTCACTTGATTCACTTATTATTTTAGGATTAATTAAAACATAATTATCAAATTTACCTTCTTCATATTCATGAACGACAACAAAATATCTTTTTTTAATACCTAATTGAATAGCGGCAAGTCCCATCCCAGGACGTAAGTCATATTTTTCGGATAATTCTGGTATTTGACTATTCGTTAACATTTCAATAATATCTTGAATTGTTTTTTTATCTTCTTCTGATAAAGGAAAAGTTACTTCTTCACTTACTTCGTGTAAGATTTTTTCTTTTTCATCTAAAATATCTTTCATTTTTAACATATACATCACCCAATGACGTTAATTATATCATAAAATAGCAAAAAAAGAAAGAAGATTTATCTTCCTCCTATACGACTTCCTAAAATAATTACTAAAAGAATAAATAAAACTATAAAAATAGCATAGTTGTTATTATTATAACCATAATTAGGATAATAAGATGGATAATATGTTGGATACATTGGATATGAGTAGTTATTGTTACCACATCCACAAGTTCCACCACCATAATAATACATAGTGATACCTCCTTTATCTATAGTATTGTATTTCTTTTCTTAAAAAGTGTTATTACATATAACCTAGAAAGTGTAAAAAGTAATAGACATTAATAATAATTAATGATATAATCATTGATAGGAGGATATGATGTTATATATAATTTTAATTATTATTGTTTTAGTTATAGGATATGTTGTTTATACATACAATGAAATGGTTAAATTACGTAATATGGTTAAAGAACAATGGTCACAAATAGAGGTGTTACTTAAAAGAAGAAGTGATTTAATTCCTAATTTAGTAGAAATTGTTAAAGGTTATGCTAAACATGAAAGTAATACATTAGAAGAGGTTGTTAATGCAAGAAATAAGATGATGAATGTTCAAAGTAAAGAAGAAGAAATCGAGGCCGTTAAAGAAATGTCTAATTCTTTAACTAAATTACTTGCTATTGCAGAGAGTTATCCTGAATTAAAGGCTAATACTAATTATTTGAATTTACAAGAAAATCTTCAAGAAACGGAAGATAAAATATCTTATGCTAGACAATTTTATAATGATGCTGTTTTAAAATATAAAAATAAAATAGAAATACTTCCTGGTAATGTAATTGCTTCACTTTTTAAATTTGAATCAGAACCATTTTTTGAAGCAAGTGATAGTGAAAAGGATGTACCTAAAATTAAGTTTTAAAAAGAACCTAACGTTAGTTAAGTTCTTCTTTTTGTATGGGAATACTTTTTAATTCTTGTAAATTATCTTCTTTTTTATTCATAATTTGATTATAAATAAAAGTTATATATAATTCTAAAGATAAATTATCATCTTTTATATCACTATAATTAGTAATAAGAGGGATAAATATTTCTTTTCTTATTTCTTTAAGATATTTTTTACCAATACTATCAAAACCTAAAATACGAAGATAATTGATTTCTTGGTATTTTTTTAAATTCTTTTTTTTCATATTAAGTAAGATATGAAGAAACATGCGATTAAGGCGATTATAAGTATATCTTTTAGTTTTAATTTTATTTATTAATTCATCGTAGTTATTTACTTTTAAAATGTTTTTTCTTATTAAATTATCTAGTCCTTCATCAACATCTAAGTATTCATTTAAATTATCAATATCACTTAATATTTTATATTTTAAAAGAGAAAAGAAGTTATTTTGATAATCTGTTTTATTTAATCTATTTAATGTTTCTTTAGGAACAGTATTGGTTATATCTATATTATTATTTAAAGCTTCTCGAATACTTGTGGCGCTAGTAATACTTTTATTGATTTCTTTTTCATGATAGTCATTAGTTCTTTTAATAGAGATAGGAATGATATTTGCTTTTTGTTTTATTATTTCTTTTATATAACTAAGTCCTAATAAATCATTAGGTAAAGTAATGGTTTTCTTTGATAAATCATTTAAGGCTTTACTCATACTTGTAGGATAATTATATCCCATATCCATATATTCTTTAACTTTGTTATCATATAAAGGGTTATTTATTTGGGTATTAGCCATTTCCTGTAATAAAGTAATGTCATTACTCTCAGTTCCAAAAACTAAATAATCACATTTTAAATAATTAAGTATTTTAATTGCTCCAAAAGCGAAAGTATCGGCACTATTAGTAGAATAAAATGTTGGTAGTTCAATAACTAAATTAACACCATATTTTAGGGCAATACTTGTTTTATCCCATTTATTTAATAGTGATATTTCACCACGCATAGTAAAAGATGATGACATAACAAGTATAATCATTGAATCGGGATACATTTCTTTAATTTTTTGTAAGTGATATATATGTCCATTATGAAATGGATTATATTCACAAATAATTCCTATTTTTTCCATAAACATCGCCTTTAGTGTATCAAATAAAATTCTTGTTGTCAAAAGTATTTTTTTATTTGCTTTTTAGTCTTGTTTAGTGTATAGTTTAATATGAAGAGAAAATTTTGATTAATTATTAAGAAGGTGGTTGATATTATGTTAATGGATAATTTTTTAGGTAGTGGAAATAATCTTATAAATATTGTTACCATTGGAAGTATCATTGTAATAGGGATTATTTTATTAAATATATTATCATTAGCTCTTAAATATAATAAGAGACAGCTTAAATTAGATGTTTTTTATAATAAACTTATTCTTAATTTATCCTTAGCCATTATTGTAATTGTTATTCCTTTTGTAATTAATAATAGTGATTCTGTAGAAAGTATCCCTGTAGATAATTCAAAAGAAAAAGAAATTATTACTTTTAATCCGGAACCATTAAAGAATAGGATTAGTCTTTTAAAACAGAGTTTATCGTTAGAAGAATATAATAAAATAGAAAGTGAAATAAATAATATAACAGATTTAATGATAAAAAATGATTTAATAAGTGAATTAGGTAGTCTTAAAGTATATGTTGATTTAAATGAAACTATTGAAAATCTGAAAACAAGTTATGATATTGAAAAATATTATAATACGTATAAAGAAATTGAAAAAATCAATGATAATGATATTAAAAGTAAACTAAATACTAATATAATGTCGTTAAATAAAGGTGTACCTCTTAATATCAATAGTGGAACGCGAAGTGGGAAAGTTAGTAATATAACATATTATGAAGTTGTACCACGTCATCCACTAACAAATATGCCTTTAATTGTTGTTATGCAGCCATATGATTGTCATGCTAGTTTAGCAGAAAATAGTTCAAGGTATACGAAAGAAGAATTCTTCTTCCTTACTTCAGATGTTGGTCCTTACAATGATAATATGTTAAAGGATTTTAAGAAAATTATTGATAGTACGGTTAGCAAATATAATATTAATAGAAATAAGATAATTATCACAGGTCACTCTAATGGGGGATTGTCTACATTGAAAATGGTATCTTTTTTTCCTAATTATTTTGCGGCTGCTGTTCCTATTAGTTCGACAATTCCAGATTTTAGAGCCAGCGCTTATGCTAAAACGGCTTTTTGGGGTATTTGTGCAAGTCAAGAATCATGTGCTACAACAATGAAAGAGTATGCTTCACGAATAGGGGGAAATGCGCGTTCTTCTGTAGTTTCTGGAGGTCATGGTGATAGTGGTTGTGCTTTTCTTGATAGAAATGTTTTAGAATGGGCATTAGCACAAGAAATAAAATAAATTAAGATAATTAAAATAGTAATTGACTTTTTAATCTTAATTATTGTATAGTTTAATAGGTAGTAGAAAGAAGTGAGATAATGTATTTAAAAGAAATTGAAATAGCAGGTTTTAAATCATTTGCGGATAAAATAAATATTAATTTAGATAATAACATTACTTGTGTTGTTGGTCCTAATGGAAGTGGTAAAAGTAATATTGTTGATGCTATTCGTTGGGTACTTGGAGAACAATCAGTTAAATCATTAAGAGGAGAAAGTAATATGGCAGATGTTATTTTCTCTGGAAGTAAATCAAGAAATCCTTTGAATGTCGCGAGTGTTTCTTTAACTTTTGATAATAGTGATAATTATTTGAATGTTCCATATAATAATGTTTCAATTAAAAGAAGAGTATATCGTACAGGTGAAAATGAATATTTTTTAAATGGTGAGAAATGTCGGTTGAAAGATATAATTGAACTATTTTTAGATACTGGTGTTGGTAAAAGTTCATTTAATATTATTTCTCAAGGAGAGATTAGTAGAATTCTTTCTAATTCTCCTATTGAAAGACGTTTTGTTATTGAAGAAGCAGCGGGAATATTAAAATATAAAACAAGAAGAGAAGAAGCCTTTCGTAAACTTGATAGAACCCAAAATAATATTTTAAGAGTAAATGATATTATTGGAGAACTTGAAACACGTGTTGAACCTCTTCGTGAACAAAGTGAGAAAGCAATAGAATACTTAGATATTAAAGATAAATTAAAAGAAGTTGAAGTAGGACTTTTAGTATCAGAAATTACCAATATTAATAATATTTATCAAGATAATAAAAAGAAAATCGATAGTTTAAATAATGAAATTATTTCTTTAAATACGAAAATAAGTAATAATAAATTAGAAGAATTTAAAATAAAAAGTTTAGATATCGAAAAAGAAATAACATCTACTAATAGTAAATTATTATCTTTAACTAAAGAAGAAGAAGAATTAAATAGTAAAAGAAAAATTATTAAAGAACGTAGTAAATATGATGCTGAAGATGTTAAAGTTCATGAAAACATTAGTCTTTTAAAAGATCGTAGTTATAGTTTAAATAATGATATAACTTTACTTAACAAAGATTTAGAAGAAATAAATAAAAATCTTGAAAATAGTAAAAATAATGTTAATGAAATAGTTAATAAATTATCTGATGAAAAAATAAAAAAAGATAACTTAAATAAAGAATATAATTTAAAAGTAAGAGAATACCAAAATAATATAAATCGTATCAATATTATTAAAGATAATTTAGAGAATAATAATTTAGTTAATAATAATGTTAAAAGAATTTTAAATAATCCTAGACTTTCAGGTATTTATGATGCTTTTGGTAATATCTTAGATACCGATAGTACTTATGCTAAGGCTTTAGAAGTATCTTTAGGGGCTAGTAAAAATTTTTTAATTGTTGAAAATACTGAATCAGCAAAAGAAGCAATTAATTTCTTGAAAGATAATAATTTAGGAAGAGCAACTTTCTTTCCTTTAGATGTTATTAAACCAAAAGGCATTGATTATGAAACTAGTGATTTATTAGATAAAGAAGAAGAATTTCTTGGTACATTAGCGGATTTTGTTACTTATGATGAAAAATATCGTAATATCGTTCTTAATCAACTTGGTAATATTATTGTTACAAAAGATATTGATAGTGGTAATAAATTAAGTAAACTAATTAATAATCGTTATCGTATAGTTACTTTAGATGGAGAGATAATTCATGTTGGTGGAAGTATTACTGGTGGTAGTGTTAATATAAGTGTTAGTCCAATTACTTTAAAAAATGAATTAAATGAGTTAACAGTAAAAAATAATACCTTAGAAAACGTTATTCAAGATCTTAATAAAAGTATTAATAATCAAAATGATTTAATTATTGCATTAGAAGAAAAAATATATAATGCTAGAACCGAATATAATGAGTTAAATAATCAAAAACAAAGTTTAGATAATAACTTAAAAAGTAAGGAAGAAGAACTTGCTAATATTAAATTGGAATTAGATAACTTAAGTAGTTTAGGAAAAGATAAATTATCTCAAGAAGAAGAGAAAATTAATCAAGAATATTATAGTAAAAAGGAAGAAAAGGAACTACTTTCCAAAGAACTTACGAGATTAAATAAAGAATATGATAAGATAAAAGGAGAAATCTTAAATCTAGAAGGTGAAATTAAAGTTCTAAATAGTGAATTAAAAGAGAAAGAACATTTACAAAAAGAATTAGAAATTAGTACTACAAAAATGGATACTAAGTTAGATAATGATTTAAATATATTAAATGCTGATTATGAAATGACTTATGAAAAAGCGAGAAATGAATATTTATTAGAGATGGAAGTAGATGAGGCAAGAGAGCTTGTTAATAAATATAAAAATAAATTAAAAATAATTGGTATGGTTAATGTTTTAGCGATTGATGAATATAAAGAGGTTAATGAAAGATATACTTTCTTAACATCACAAAGGGATGATTTATTAAATGCTAAAGAATCTCTTTTATCAATTATTGATGAAATGGATGAAGTAATGAAAGAAGATTTCAGTAAGACTTTTAAATTATTACAAGAAGAATTTAAAAGAGTTTTTCAAATGTTATTTAAAGGTGGAAATGCTACTTTAAGATTAACTGACCCCGACAATTTATTAGAAACAGGAGTAGATATTATTGCATCACCTCCAGGAAAGAGTTTAAAAGCAATCAGCTTACTATCTGGTGGAGAAAAGACTTTAACGGCTATTAGTCTTTTATTTGCAATTTTAAATATTCGTCAAGTACCATTCTGTATTTTTGATGAAATAGAAGCGGCTCTTGATGAAAATAATGTTGATGTTTTTGGACATTATTTAGATAATTATAAAAATAAAACCCAATTTTTATTAATTACTCATAAGAAGAGAACGATGGAGTATGCTAAAACACTTTATGGTATTACGATGCAAGAGTCTGGTGTATCAAAACTTGTTAGTGTTAAACTAGAAGGATAATAGGTGTTATTATGAAAAGTGATTTATCTTTAATAATTGATGATATTAGATTAAATATAAGAGTAGGGATTATTTTTCGATATCATAATAAAACATTAATTGAGGTATTAAAAACTAGAGAAGGTAATTCTGTTATTCCTGGAGGAAGAGTTAAAATAGATGAATTATGTATTGATTCTTTAAAAAGAGAAATTAAAGAAGAACTGCATTATGAATTAATTGATGAAAAAATATTTTTTATTAAGAATTTAGAATATTTTTATGAATTTAATAATGAAAAAGTTCATGAATTATTCTTTGTATATCAGTATTCTATGGATGAAGAAGATTATCTTAATTTACAAAAGGTTAAAGAAAATCAAGATACTCATTTAACAGATTATCTCTTTATTAGTGATGATGAATTTACTAAATATAATTTATTACCTTTGGAGGTTATAAATATTATAAAAAAATGTTATTAATTGTGTAAATATATAAATTTTGATATTGACATTTTATAATGCTATACGTATGAGTTGCTTGCTAATTGCTCACAAATTTAATTTAGGTCGATAATTTATCTCTTAGGCAAGAAAGAGATATCTATTCGGGCGTACCACTTGGTATTATGTAAAATACATAATATTTGTTCGCAAAGTGGGACGCCCTTTTTCTATATTCATAAAGGAGGTAATAAGAAATGAATAATTTAGAAATAAGTAATAATACTACTTTTGAAAGTATTAAACACATTGATGATGAAGGGAAAGAATATTGGTATGCTAGAGAGTTACAAAAGGTTTTAAACTACACTCAATGGAGAAGATTTAATGATGTTATTGAAAAAGCGAAAAATGCTTGCAATAATAGTAATAATAATATACTAGACCATTTTGCCAACGTTGGCAAAATGGTAAAGATTGGTTCTGGTGCATTAAGAGAGCAAGATGATTATAAGCTTTCTCGCTATGCTTGTTATTTAATTGCACAAAATGGTGATTCAAGAAAAAAAAGTTATTGCTGAAGCCCAAACTTATTTTGCTTTTCAGACACGAAAACAGGAATTAAGTGAAAAAGAATATATGTTATTAACAGAAGATGAAAAAAGATTCTATCAAAGAAATTTAACTAGAAAAGGGAATTATTCTTTAAATCAAACCGCCAAAAATGCAGGTGTTAAAAACTTTGATCAATTTCATAATTATGGATATAAAGGACTATATAATGGTGAAACGGCGGATGATATTGCTAAAAGAAAAGGTTTAAGATATCGTGAAGATATTCTGGATAATATGGGAAGTGAAGAATTAGTGGATAATTTATTTAGAATAGTACAGACAGAAGCAAAATTAAAAAAAGATAAAATTAAAGGAGAAATGAATGCCAACAAAACTCATTATAAAATGGGAAAAGATATCAGAAATTTCATAAAGAAACAAGGAGGAACTATGCCAGAAGATTTACCAACACCTGAAAAGAGTCTAAAAGAATTAGAAAAAGAGAATAAAAAGAAATTAAGCAATAAAAATACAAACAAGTAAATAAACTAGGTATTAAATTTAAAAAAATATTTGATATTAGAGTTTTTTGCTAAATAAATTATATATTCATGATGGAGGTAATAATAAATGAATAATTTAGAAATAAGTAATAATACTACTTTTGAAAGTATTAAACACATTGATGATGAAGGAAAAGAATATTGGGATGCTAGAGAGTTATCAAAGGTTTTACAATATACAGAATGGCGAAATTTTAAAAAAGTAATTAATAGGGCAATAATATCTTGTGAAAATAGTAATGTTATGGTTAATGACCATTTTGTTGATGTCAACAAAATGGTAGAGATTGGTTCTGGTGCATTAAGAGAACAAGATGATTATAAGCTTTCTCGCTATGCTTGTTATTTAATTGCACAAAATGGTGATTCAAGAAAAAAAGTTATTGCTGAAGCCCAAACTTATTTTGCTGTTCAGACACGAAAACAGGAATTAAGTGAAAAAGAATATATGTTATTAACAGAAGATGAAAAAAGATTCTATCAAAGAAATTTAACTAGAAAAGGAAATTATTCTTTAAACCAAGTTGCTAAAAATGCAGGTGTTAAGAACTTTGATCAATTTCATAATTATGGTTATAAAGGATTATATAATGGTGAAACGGCTGATGATATTGCTAAAAGAAAAGGTTTAAGATATCGTGAAGATATTCTGGATAATATGGGGAGTACTGAATTAGCTGCTAATTTATTTAGAATTACTCAAACAGAAGAAAAAATAAGAAATGATAAAATTAAAGGAGAAATGAATGCTAATAAAACTCATTATAAAATCGGGAAAATAGTAAGAAATGCTATAAAAGAAGCCGGTGGAACTATGCCAGAAGATTTACCAACACCAGAGAAAAGTCTAAAAGAATTAGCAAAAGAAAACAAAATGAAATTTATAAATAATTAATTAAAATCATTTTCTTTAGACTAAAATTTTCTTAAATCTCTTTTGTTATTCATGATTTTTTTGTATAATATAGTAGTAAGGTGTTTATGAAAAGAAATTTATTAAATTACATTGTTATTCTTTTTATTTTAATAACTTTAGGTACATTAGTATATTACTTTTTTATTAATCAAAAAGAGGAAGTTAGCATAGAATTTCCAGGAGATAACTTAATAATTAGTGTAGGTAATAGTTTTCATTTGAATTATTTAGTTAATTCTAATAAAAATATTAATGATAAAATTATATTAAATAAAAGTAATAGTGATGTTATTGAGTTAGATAGTAATGGTAATATTAAAGCATTAAATAAGGGATATGCAACAATAACAGTAAGTTATAAAGAGATAGTTTATGACACATTAAGTATTTATGTTGTTGATGAAAGTGTTCAAACTTCTTTTGTTGTTTTACCTGAAATAATTAATGTTGATGAGAATTATGAATTAAATATTGGTGATGAAAAAGATATTAAGTATTCTGTATTACCTGAAAATGCCAATAGTTATCATAAAATAACAAGTAATGATGAAACGATTGTAAAAGTAATTAACAATAAAATTATAGGAATTGGTGTTGGTAAAACAGAAGTTTATGTAGAAAGTTTTAATAATATTCGAAAAACGATTAATGTTGAAGTAAAAGAAATAGAAATTCAAGATATTGTTGTTGAAACTAATTTATCTTTAAATGTTAATGAAAGTAAAGTAATTAATTATCAAATTAATCCAAGTAATGCTACTAATAAACAAGTATCTTTTGTAAGTAGTGATAATAATATTGTTACAGTAAATGATAGTGGTGAAGTAAAAGGAATAAAAAGTGGTACAGCAACAATAACTATTACAAGTGGTAAAATAACTAAAGTAATTAATGTTAAGGTAGTATCTACTAATAATAGTAATAATAACAACAATAGAAATAGTAATAACAATAATAACAATAATAACAATAATAACAATAGTGCCGTAACAACTAGTACATGCAATTCTAATGATCCTGAGGATACGGCTTTTGCATCATGTTTTAAGAGATCTCATGGCTTAGTTCTTAGTTCATCAAGTATTAGTATCAAAGCTGGAAGTAGTGGAAGTGTAACAGTTAAATTACCAAGTGAGTGTGGGACAAATACTGGTTACACAAGAAAATCAGCTGATGGGGAAAGTGGTTGGAGCAATTATGTAAGTCAATCAAGAAGTAATGAGACAAGTACGGGATTTACTTGGATTATTAATGCTAATGCTAACGCTAAAGGAAAAACCATTATCTTATCACAAACAATTCAATATAATGCTAGATCAAAAGGTGGATGTACAGGGAATGTTAAATCCATGGCAAGACTTACAGTAACAATTACTTAAGGAGAATTATGAAGAAAAGTTTATTTGATTATTTTATGTATATAATTATCTTTTTTGTTTTAGGAACGGTTATTTATTTCTTTCTTATAAAAGATATTCTTAAAGAAAGTAATGATATTAGTTTATCATTTCCAGGAGATAATTTAGTTATTGGTGTTGGAAATAGTTATCAGTTAAATTATTTATCAAATATTAATAAAGATATTCGTAAGGAAATTAGTTATTTAAAAAATAATGAAGGTATAATTGAACTAGATAATTCTGGTAATATTAGAGCTTTAAGCGAAGGTCATACTATAATTACATTAAATTATAATAATGTAAGTTATGATACCTTAAATATTTATGTTGTTAATGAAAATGTTCAAACATCATTTATAAATTTACCACAACAAATTATGGTTAGTGAAGATAATATTTCATTATTAAGTGGGGAAGAAAGAACAGTATCATATACTTTATTACCAGATAATAGTAATACCAATTTAGTTAAAATAACTAGTAGTGATGAAAATATAGTTAAAGTAATTGATAATAAAATAGTAGCGGTTGATGGAGGAAATGCCAGTGTTACTATTAAAAGTATTAATGGTATAACTAAAAGTATTATGGTTAATGTTACCAAAAAAGAAGTTAAAGTACAAGGAATAAGTATTGTTGATAATAATATTAATTTAGGCGTTGGTGAAACAAAGAAAATTGATTATGTGATTAATCCTGTTGATGCAACCAATAAAGAAGTTACGTTAGTTAGTAATAATGGTAATGTTAGTGTATCAAATACTGGTGAAATAACGGGAGTAACTAAAGGTGATAGCGTTGTTACAATTACAACAATGGATGGTAATTATAGTATTACTGTTAATGTTAAAGTAAGAACTGCTATTGATGATCCAGCAATTAATGCACCTAAAAACGGAGTTAATAAAGGATGTAATGGTTCAAATGCCGCAGATAAAAACTTTAATTCATGTTTTACAACATCTCATAATTTGTCACTATCAGGTATTGGTGGGCAAGATTCTACTATTACTATGCGTGTAGGGGAAACTCGTAGTATTCGGGTTAATTTACCTTCTGAATGTGGAAGATTATCTCGCTGGACAAGACGTTCTGCTGATGGTCAAAGTAATTGGTCAAGTTTTGTAAATCAATCTTTTGGAGGAGCAGATAATAGTGGTTATACATGGATTATTACAGCTTTGAAAACAGGTAGTGTAACATTATCCCAAACGGTTCAATATGATTCTCTTGCACCTAGTGGAACTTGTACAGGTAATGTTAAATCAATGGTAAGAATAAATGTTAATATAAGGTAGGTTTTATGAAAAAAATAGGTATTGTTTTTGCAATGGAAGAAGAATTAAAGACTTTTATTAATAAAGTTAAAATAATTAATGAAAAAGATATTTATGATTTACATTTTTATGAAACAGATAAATGTATTATGGTTGTTTTATGATTGATTACTTTGATATCAAATGTATTTTTAATGTTGGTATTGCTGGAGGTCTTGGTAATGATTTAAAAGTAGGTGATATTATAATAGGGGAGAAACTTGCTCAACATGATTTCGATATTACGGCTTTTAATCATGAAAAAGGTTATATTCCTAATACTAATATTTATCTTAGTTCTTCTTCTGAATTAATAAAAATAACGGAAGATGTTTTAGAAAAAAATTATCATAAAGGAGTTATTGCATCAGGTGATATTTTTGTAACTAAAAAAGAAATGAGTGAGAAAATAAATTATAAATTTAAAGCATTATGTGTGGAAATGGAAGGAGCATCAGTTGCCCAAGTATGTTATTTATGTAAAATACCCTTTCTTGTTTTACGTAGTATCTCGGATGTACCAAATAATAATAATGTTATTACATATGAAGAATTTTTAGAAGAAAGTTCACAAAAAATTAGTGATGTTTTATTAAAAGTTATTGAAAGAATGGGTGAATGAGATGAAGTGTTTTAATTGTCATGGTGAGATTGAAAATGGAAAAACGGTTTGTGATTTATGTGGATTTAATATTAATGAACATAAAAATATGGAAGCCTTAGCATATAAAGGAGTTAATAAATTAATAAAATATAAGAAAATTACAACAATTATTGTTATTGCTGTTATATTGCTTTTTTTATTATCTTTTTTTGTACCTTCAATAGAATTTACTTTACCTTTTTTAGGTGTTGTTTTTCTTCTACCTTTAATTGAAAAAGGAATTATCTTAGG
>CADCJQ010000036.1 GCA_902801795.1 uncultured Erysipelotrichaceae bacterium | reverse complement strand
TTCATCAATTGTATAACTTATATCTTGTCCATTTACTTTCTTAGCAAGTTCATTCCATGTATATGTCCATGAATTTGCTTCACTTAATTCTACTGCTTCTCCTTCAGCAACTCCACCTTTATATAATTGTACTCTTACACTTCTTGGTTTTGTTCCATCTTGGTTAGCATTATCTGACCATGCTTTTGTTATTGTTACATTGGTTGTTAATGGTATTCAGCAACTCCACCTTTATATAATTGTACTCTGATACTTCTTGGTTTTGTTCCATCTTGGTTAGCGTTATCTGACCATGCTTTTGTTACTGTTACATTGGTTGTTAATGGTACATATGTATTCGTTATTGTATAACTTCCATCATTATTTTGACTTACTGTATAGTAGTACTTACCTTCTTCTTTTTCATTAATTGTTGATAATCCCCCAATTAATCCTTCTACTACTTCTTTTAGTTCATATATAATTGCTTCTCCATCACTGTATTTATCTAAATCACTCCATGTATGCGTCCATGAATTTGCTTCACTTAATGTTACTGCTTCGCCTTCGGCTACTCCGCCTTTATATAATTGTACTCTGACACTTCTTGGTTTTGTTCCATCTTGATTAGCATTATCTGACCATGCCTTCGTTACTATTATATTTACAACTTGACGATTTTTCATTGTAAGTGTGTATGCACTATTTGTCATACCTATTTTTCCACTTACAATATCATCATTATTAATATCAAGAACATTGTAAAAGTCTTTTCTAATTACAGTTATTTCTTTATCAACGCCATCAACAACTTCTTTAATAATATATGTAGTATCCGAACTTAAATTATTAAAAATATATTTAGCTCTATAATCATATTTAGTATGTTCACTATTTAGATAATTTTGTTCAACATCAACATTGATTTCTTCAATTAATTCTTGAGTTTTATCATCAATTAATTTATAAATTTTAATAACTCTAGACTCTGGTATATTTGAACTACTACTATCCCAAATTCTTGCACCGTCTATAGTAACACTTCCGTCAACAACTGAAACATTGACATTATTTTTATTTTGATTATCAATATTTACTTCATGATTATAAGTACCAGTTGCACCATCAAATAAGAATCCTGCCTGAGGCATAACTTCTACTACTTTATAAATTGCATCTGTTGTAAGATTAATAAAACGTAGATTTTGATAAGTATTTAATTGAATAGTTAATGTGTTATTAATATCATTATTTCCATAATAATATCCTGTCCATCCTGTATCATCAATTGCTCTTTCATCGTCTAATTCAACTATTTCTTTAGACCAACTTCCAATTGTATTATCTAATTCAACATATCCATTGGTTTTACTATCCCATACAGAGAAATACAAATAATCAAGCACAAGATTTCCATTATCATCTTTAATAACATTTCCTGGATCATAGATATTAATATCAAATGTAAACTTAGTTGTTTCTGGTAATTGTTCCCCATCTACTTCTTTTTTGATATTTAAATTACTTCGTCGATAATTTGTTGCACTAATTGCTGGCTCAATATCATTATTTTGATATACATAGGTAAAATAATCCTCAGTAATTAACTTTAATAATCTATTATATTCAGAACTTGTTGGATTAAGTCCTGTATTAGAAACACCTTTGGCTACTAAATGATAATTAATCAATCCACCTTGTTCATCATATTTATTAAGCCATTCGTTATGTCTTTCAAAATAAGAATAAACTGTTCCAACATCAACTTTTGTTCTTTCAGTTTCTGTTCCAGTATAATAATAAATATTATAATTATCTTCATTATTCTCATCATATTCTACAAAGAATGAATCATATTCGTTATTTAATTTATCAACTAGGGCTATTTCAACAACTGGAGTAACTTTATCATTTTCATCACGAATTAATAATTCTGATGGCCATGCTGCTAAATTTGTTTTAAAATCAATTGTACTTACTTCATTAATTAAATATACATCTCCACCTTCTTCAAGACGAACAAAATGGAAGCCTCTATTAGAAGTCATAAATTTAATAGTTGGATCATTAATCATTTCTATTGGAATATGATATCCATCTTTATTTTCCATGTTTTCATCTAAGATAAAATCACTTAGAACATTATTATTCATCTTAATTAATTCAGTTAATGTACCATTAATAACCATAGGATGAAGTGTTTCGGCAACCAATTGCCAATTATAACTATCATTTCCATCTTCTGTAAAGAAGTAATCATATCCTTTATCAAGGATTTTAACACCTATTTCTTTACCATTTTCATCTCTTTTGGCAACTAATTTAATTCTATCAGTTTCTGGAATATAAACTTCCTCATAATCAATTGTCATTAATCCTGTTGAAATCGTTACATTATCTATTTTCCAATTAGGTTTTTTTAATGTTAAATCCATATATCTAACAGGGTCATATGTAGTTACCACACCAGTTTCTTTATCTGTATCCGGTAATTGTTGTTGATATAGAATAATTGTTACATCACTACCTTCACGAGAATCTAAAATATTAACCCAATTTTTAGAAAGACTAATTGGTTCTTTAGCAATAACTATTCCATTTGGATTTATATAATTTGTTTGAAATTGTTGCGTACCATACCTTGAATCCATATAACTTAAAGTTGCAGTTGTGTTTGTTCTTAATGTATAACTACAATTATCACCAGAACAAGACCTTATAATATATTCACTTAAGCCCGCAAGTTCTTTCTTTGGTGATGAAGGTAATAAATCTTCATAACTAATTTTCTCATTTTCTAAATCAGCAATTAAGTCAAATACTCTTTGAGTTTTCCAAACATTAAATTTAACTGTATATGTTACACCATTTAGTAATGGTTGATTTCCTTTAACGATATCCCATAAAACAGCACCATCTTCTACTCTAGCATCTAAAGGTTCTTGACCAAAGAATAAATTAGGAGAATGTCCACCATCTGCTTCTTTTTTCCATTGAACAGTTAAAATATTGTTATGAACATATCCAGTAACATATGTATCAAATGAAAATTCGCCTTCTTCAATAATACCATTTTCAACATCTGAAGGTCTTGTGTAAGTTAATCTTACTCTATTATCAGTTGGATCATCATCTGTTATATAAATTGTAAAAGTTTTTCCATTTACTCTATCAATTCTTTCAGTTTGATATTCATATGTTGATTCCCCTGAATATAAATCAACTTTCTTAGACATCCAATACGTAAACGATTCTTCATCAATATCTAATAATTCTAAATCTGTTCCCGAAGTTAATGTAGCCTTCTTTGTTGTACCATCATCTATGGAAACATTATTTATACCTAATGCTTTAACAATATTTCCTAAAATTTTATCAAAGGCATCAGTTAATGCACTAGCATTAGATGCATTAAAATAATAATCACTTACATTTGTTGTATCCGTTTTATATGATTCATTATTACTTGCATTATATGCTGGAGTTCTTACCTTTCCATAATGTGCATAATATACCATATCATCAAGGAAATCATCTTCGCGCCCAAAAGCATAAATACCATAAAATTCTGTTTTATTATCCGTAGTTGTTTCTGTTAGTGTTTCACCATTTATTTTTTCAACTACATCTTTTAAACTATCAATTGCATCTTCATACATTCTCTGATGACCACTATGATTATCACCATAATCATTTGTAATATTATTAGATTTTTCTGATTGTGATGGTTGACCATCTGTTACAAATATTACATAAGTTTTATCTTTATCCGCAATATTAAGTTCTGTTAATGCTTGTTTAAGAGCTGCTTCATAATTTGTACCTTTAACATAAGATAATTTTTTTTCGCCAATTTCATCTGCTAAAAGATTTATAATTTGATTTCTATTGGCAGATGTTGTCCATGATTTAATTGTATTAGTTGGATTCCCCGTACCATGAGGTCCACCAGCAAAACCAACTAATGCCACTTCTATATCAGCCGTTTGATGATTATATAATTGAGTAACAAAATCATGCAATACTACTTCTGCTTGAGAAGCACGTGTAGTTGAAAATCTTTGATGACTAGTAAGATCATATTCTCTACAATTTCTTCCATTATTATCACACTTATAAACTTTACCATCATAATTTTCATCAATTAATAATTTTACATATCTATTATTATCATATTTATACAATGGATAATAACCATTACTATCATTATATTCTGGATATAGCTTATCATGTCCATAGCTACCTGTTGCACTTTCTGCATACCAGCTTTCCATACTACTCGATGTATCATAAACAATTAAAACGTTTGCTCTTGATTGTTGTGTTGGAACTTCAGCAGCTCCTGTAACACTAAGTGATAGTTCATAAGTTCCATTTCCATTATCATGAATTTGTTTTGTATGCATCGGAATAAATGGTTCTCTTACAATAACTTGATATGTTCCATGCGTTGTTGTAATTGTTATATATTCTTGAGATGAAAAATCATCAAAACTATTAATTGTATAATTATTACCTGTTTTGGTAACAGATATTTTAGTACTATCTGATGCATCTACACTAATTATATTATTCATAAAATTAGTTTCTGCACTTGATAATTTAAGTAAATCTATTAAAGTTCCTAAATCTACACTTTCTCCTATTTCAATAAAATGCTCATTGCCATCATAAGAGAAAATAATCTTATCTTCAGCAGTTGGAATTTCATCAACTGTTTCGCCTCTTGTTGGTTCTAAAGGATCATTTGCACCTAATAATTGAATACCAGGATTAGTTCCCCCTTTGCTATTACTAATTATTTCTTCTTCCTTATTATTAGCATCTAATTCTTTTTCTATAGGAATTTTTTTATCTACTTTATCTTCATCTAAATTAGATGCTTCTTCCTTTTCTTCCAAATTATTTTCATTGATGTTAGTATCTTCTTGCTCTTTATCTTCCACTAAATTAGATGGATTTTCTTCCTTTTCTTCCAATTTATTTTCATTAATGTTAGTATCTTCTTGTTCTTTATCTTCCACTAAATTAGATGGATTTTCTTCCTTTTCTTCAGAATTATTTTCATTGATGTTAGCGTCTTCTTGTTCTTTATCTTCCACTAAATTAGATGGATTTCCTTCCTTTTCTTCAGAATTATTTTCATTGATGTTAGCGTCTTCTTGTTCTTTATTTTCCCCTAAATTAGATGGATTTTCTTCCTTTTCTTCCAATTTATTTTCATTGACGCTAACATCTTCTTGTTCTTTATCTTCATTTATAACAGAAGTATTTTCTTGGACTATATCTTTTTTTTCTATTTCTAATTCAATTTTATTCTCTATTTCATCATTTTTATTTATTATAATCGAATCTTCTGAGACCCGCAGGGAATCATTTGACTCCGAATTATCTTTTTGCTTCTTTTTTTCATCATCTTGTTCTTGAGATATATCATCTTTTTCAACTGTTTCAGATAATATACCACTTTCATGATTAATCATTGGTTCATTTTCTAAGGCTTTTACGTTTATATTAAGAAAACAAATAAACATTAAAATACCAATCAATATTTTCTTTTTCATATTCCCTCCACACATTTTCAAAATATCTATAACAGAAAAACTGTTACATTCTTTTCTTATTATTATATTTTTTTTATTATGTTCATGTTTTTTTAAAACATTTTCACATAATTTCTTCCGCAATCTTAAAAATTTGTACACTTTTTTCATATTTTCTCCTTATACATAAATAACCTCACTTACGTTTTCTTATTCTAGCATGCGTAATATATTGCGTCAATAAACTTTTCTATATTTGACACATTTTATTTTTTTAAAATCCATTTATGCTATTTTATAGTACATTTTCTTGTTGGAAAACAATTTATTTTATTAATATACTTTCTTACTATGTCTTAATTATATCATTAAATTAAAACTAATGTTAATTATTTATAAAAGATTTACACTTTTTCTTTTATAAATATTATCAAATCACCTTTATTACAGAAACATCGGTAATTGATTATTATAAACAAATCCCTCATTACATTAACTTATTACTTATATAATATATTAAGAGATAATTATTAAAATAGTTTTTTTCTTAAGAAGATGGGAATTGATACTTTTATTGCTCATAAAGTTGCTATTGCAAAATTGGTTTTCATCATCGTTGTTCAAAATTAGAAAAAATATTTTTAATATTACTAGGATATAGATGCAACAGAAAAAAAAGTATCAATTTTTGATACTTTCATTTATTATAATTTTACATTCAAAGGTTCTTCACCAATACTGTTTCTTTACTATTGTTGCATTGATAGTAGTTTTGATCTTATTTCTGTATTAGTGAACACTCGATCATATATATATAGCTCATTTATTACTCCAGTAAATGAATCCTCTGCATAAGGTATATCTTGATTATCACCATTCAAGAAGAAAGTTGCGCCAATAGTAAGATTACCTTTAACATAACTAGTATCATTTAAACTATTATTTTTCTTTCTCATATCAAGTCTACCTTTAACAGGTGTTGTATAGCATGCATCATAAACATCAGTTCGTTCTGGTGAACACAAACCACCATATTCACCATTTATATCATCAATCATTCCATAAATTCGATACACACCGCTATCTATCGTCATAGCAACATAGTCACTATTTCCAACGGTATATCTTGCTAAACCTTCATATCCACGTCTTGTTACATCAGTTCCTACAAACATAACAGACATACTATTCATTTTATCATCTTGAATTACAATTCCATCACGGGTGCCATTATCATGCCAAACAGATGTTTCTGATAATAAGGATTCCTTTTCAACAGTTGAATTACTATTATGAGCATATTTTATAAAAATTGTGTAATGGGAATTTGTATCATTTTGATCAGTATATAATTTAATACCCGTATCCATATATTTATATGGTGCTCCATGATAAGGTTCACTTAAACTATATATTAAATTACTTTCATTATATGTTCTTGTTGGAATATATATACTATCCATAAAAGAATCAGCAAAGTTGGCATGATAAACTAAATCAGTAATAATTTGATTAATTCCTGTAGTACCACTGACAACGCTAGTAGGATTTGGAATATTAGGCCATTTTTCATGTTCTCTTTGCCACATCTCACTTGTAGCACTTTCATAAAAATCATTAAATGTATCAATAATATTTTGATTAGATAAAACTGTCCTTCTTAATTCTTTGTAACGATTTTCTAATTCTTCAGGAAAAATTTCAATTATTCTTTCTAAAAGTAAATTATCAGCGCCACCACAATCAGCATATGATTTTTGCGGATAAGCAATACCACTACCATCAAAAGCAATTCCCCACGTTGTATCTAAATCATATAGCGATGGATACCATACATTTCCATCATATGTTACTAATAACATATTTTTACCAAGACTATCAGTTGCAGTTGCTAATTCGACAAAGGCAAAATAATTAAGTGTGGCATCCATATTTAAATATTGACTAAAATTATTTTTAAATTCCGTATCTGTTGAGTTCATTACAAAGTCAATTAAACGATTTAATTTGGCATATGTAGTATCATTTACTTCACCAACTTCTACTGACCAATCAATTCCATCTTTTTCTTTACTTGTTAATGCTCTAAAAGCTGTTGAACTTCCTTTATTAGGATTTTCACCAGAAAAAACAATATGATTTGGATTATTACTATCCATATTAAACATCCAATCATCCTTTGGTATATTCATCGTAAATAATCCTTGATAATTTCCATCAACATAAACTTCTACAAAAAATCCATCAATCAATCCATTATTTGGTGTTGTTTGAAATAAATTGTACTTTTCTTGCATTTGCGCTGCTAATCTTGCTGAAACAATATTTCTTGATTGAGTATAATCAATCCAATTTGCTTTAAGACAATATTTATTTTGATCACCCCAATTTTTACCAACATCTATTTTAGCTGGTTTTGTCAATTCTTCATCACTATAAAAAGTAATAGTATAATTTTTTTTGTCATATGATAAACTTGATGTTCCTTGTAATTTCATTTTTGCATACAATGTTTGTTCATCATTACCATTTTTATTTAGTACAGCTGTTGTATTTAAATTTATTGTTTTATCTCCCGTAGAATTTAACTGAGCTACTGTCATTGAAGGGTTATTACTTGTAAAATCCAATCTTCTAACATTTATTCGATTTTCATTTACCCAGATTCCTTCATTGGCTTCCACTTTTACTTGAAAAGATATCGAGTTACTTGATAAATTATTCCACTCATTAGTTGTTAATACTGTTTTCCCCTCTGCCATGGAATTTAATGTTCCCATATTATCGCTTTCTGTTCCATCATAGGTATCAGATATTAATATTTTATTTTCATCTAAATATGCCTTAATAGTTAATTTTCCATTAACTCCTTCGGCTTGTCCACTTGTTGTATTAGGTTTAATATAACCTACTAATAGCATTTGATCTCCAACCAATTCATCCCCAACTAATTTTTTATAAATTGTAGCATTTTTATCTTCTCGAGAGACAAAATAGTTATTGCTAGATGTTCCTAAATTAGTTACTGCTACATCTAAACTAATTGGAACTACTTTTCCTGCCCCCGTTGTTATATGAGTATTTTCACTAGAAACCAAATATTCTACACCATCAACATAATCAGTATCACCTTCAATTTCAATTTCTACTGTACCTACTTTTGTAGCATCTGACATTGCTTCACTATCATTTGGATCAATTGGAAATAAATTATTTAAACTTATTGTTTTAGTTTGTCTTGTTACAAAACTTATTCTTCCTACACTAACAGTATTTGCTGCACCTGTACGAGTATAATTAAAAAAGGCAACTGATACACCAATTGTAATACTTAGTATTCCAACAAATGCCAAAATACCAAATAAAGTCTTTTTCTTTTTCATCTCCATATAAACATATTCCTTTCTTATTTTTTTAGTTTCATCAATAATTGTACATGTATTTTTAAATTAACATGCATTCAAAAATCCGATACTTAAATAATCTTTTCATAATTTTCTTTCTTTTTGTTAAAAAACATATGATATAGATTATATACTCTCTAATTTTATGTACCATATTTTTATACTGTAAAAAGCATTTTTTACATCTACTATCATTACTCTATAATTTTATCATTAATGCCATTTTTTGACAATAATATCGCCAAATTTTCAATAAAAAAAATGCTATTTTTTGTCATATAAACGTAATCGCTCCCTCATAGTGAGCAATTTTTGTCTTGTGTTGTTTTTTTATACAATTATATATAATACATTTACAATTTGAAATATCATTTTCATAGTTCTAAATCCTCCTCTATTTTTTCATCATCATTCAACTAATCATAGTAAAAGATGTCATTTGTTTCATTAACATCATCTTGTATATTTTCAAATTTCTTTATATTAGATAGTATAGAAGATTTAAAATAGCCAAACTTATTTTCTATTATGTTTCCATCTTCATCTTTGAATTCTCTTTTTATTACTCTTGGTATTATATAATGAATTATTTGAATTAAATCTTTATATGAGTTATTATCATTAATTAAATCTTCAAATAATTTATCATAATAGAATATTTGGATATCATCTTCATTGATATAACCTCTTTCTACTAATTCTAATGTTAATTTGTGATGTTCTTCTGGTACAAAAAAAGATGATATTTTAGTTTTATCATCTTTATCTATTTGTTTTTTAGTATTTTGTATATTAGTATTTATTTGTGTAGGAGTTTCCACATCTGGATTATTTTTTTCATATTCTAATTCTATGAAATGCGGTTTTTCATATATTAAATAATTATACTCAAAATATCCCTTTTCTCCTCTTACTTTTTCTATTTCTAAATAATGATGTTCTTTTAATTCATTAAGTATTGCCCTAATACCATCTCTACTTTCTTTACTAATAGAACATAATCCTGCTAATGAATAATCACAGTCATTTGGCAAAGATAACATAAAAGACAATTGATAATTAGACATAATTGTATAATCTTTTGATTTTTCTATTTTAAAAACTGACATTGTAACACCTCCCTTAATATTAAAAAAAACTGATTATTTCTAATCAGTTAAATCATAAATAAATGGCGTCCCCTGCGAGAATCGAACTCACATTTAATTCTTAGGAGATAGAAAGTACCAAATTCAAAAATCATTTTGTTTTTTTAAAATACTTGATTTTATTTATAAAAATCGGAGTTTTTTTTAAATTGAATTTTTTAAAAAACTACCCATTTTTTTAATAAATTTAATCGCTTTTAGATATTTTCGCGAACTTTTCGCGAATAATTTTTCAATAATTCTATCCTAGTATTAATAACCCTTTCGGAACACATAATTATATTATCACAATTCAATTTAATAATCAATTTTATTATTGTATATTTTGTAACAAAAATTTATCGCCATATCGTTTTCTATACATATCTAACATATCCCATACATTATTAATACTAATATTTGATATATCTATTGTTTTAAATATCGGATATTTTTTATCAATATAATCTCTTATCATTTTACATTTTTCACTCTTTTCCACATCTGTTTTAACTGCAAAATTTATTAATTTTATTATTTCACTTGAACAAGCAAAATTCATTCCTGTATAAAGTGAAAGCATTTGATTAAAATTAACTATCATTTCATTATTTTTTTCATATATTTTATCAAATATTGAAACTGCATTTTTATTTATATCTCTATTTGAGTGTGTATAAATAAATGTTGTAGATAAAATTGAATGTCCCATTAATCTTTGTACATCAGATGCCGCTAATTCATCATTTTCATTCATTTGAATACTACAATAACTATGTCTTAATCCATGTAATGTTACATCATCTTTTATTTTATCGCTATTTTTTTCACGAAATCGTTTCCACATACTTGTAGGAGAATCAGGAAACATTAATCCACCATCTCTTCCAAGAAAAAGATTATTCGGTGGAAGATAGCTACTATCCCTATTTTTTCTTCGTTGAACTATTTTTTCTCGTAGCTTTATGTATTCCTTTATTACATCTATACAAAATATTGGAATTGGAACAATTCTAACACTACCTTTGGTTTTTGTCTCTTTTTCAACAATTATTTTATTTTCTTTATCCCATACTACTGAGTGATTTATACTTATAGTACCATTTTCAAAATCTATCTCATTTACATGAATTCCTAATATTTCACTTCTTCTTAAACCTGTACATATTGCAATAGTAAACAATGCCTCTATTGTTATATATTCCTTTAATAATAGTTCTAATACAACTACTAATTGTTCGAGGTTGTAAGAAGATTTTTCTTTAATTGGCTTTGCAGGTGGAGTTTCCACTTTTAAAACAGGATTATACTCTATAAAATTCCAATCAACCGCCTTATTCATAATTTTTCTCAAAATTCTATAAATAGAATTCAAACTATTAGCGGATAATTTAGTTATTTCGCCATCTTTATTTTTTCTTTCTTTATCTCTATGTTTCAATTCATTCATAAATTTTTGAATTGAAAGAACATCAATTTTACACAATGGGACATCAGCAAATACTGGTAATATATATTTTCGCAATGCACTTTTACCACCACCAACTGTTGCTGGACTTAAAGAATTCGCATATTCATTATAATATATTTTCACAAATTCAAGAAAAGAGATCCTATTATTTTTTATCTTTCCATGTTTTAATTTAAATTCTGCTAATATACGATCTCTTTCTTTTTTTGCCTGTGATAATGGTCCATCAAAAGTACCAGAATAATAATCGCCTGTACCACCTTTTCTAATAAAAATCTTATATTTTTTCCCTTTATCTATTTCGTAAATATATTTATCAACTAATTTATCACTTTTATGCTTTGTAGCATTAATAGTATTATTTGACTTTTTCTTATTTTCCTTTGGTGTCACACTACAATCAGTATTGTTATTAATATCAAATAAGTTATCATTTTTCTTTTCTTTTTCTAAAAGCAAATTGTTTTCTTTTAATTTGTCATCTCTTAACTTAATAGCATCTTCTAATGTTCCTATAATATATTGATCAAAATTAATCTTTTTATTATTCTCATTATCAATTCTCAAAAATTTTATTCTAAATTTATCATTAGCAACACGATAAATATATTTTTCTACTTTTTCTTGCATACGATCACCTATATATCATATTTTCTTTCTTTTTTTACCTTTGATTGCTTATCAATCCATTTTTCCACATCTTCTTTATTGAACTTTCTTCTATTTCCCATCATAAAATAAGGCAACCCATCATTTTGAATTGCCTTATTAATATTATATCTTGTGAAAAATGGATATTGTTCTATTAATTCATCAATTGTATAAAAAATCTTTCTTGATTCATTTCTTATAACTTTATTATCTATATCTTCTTTAACATTATGTTCACTAAAACTATTTATCATATTAGCAAATTCTTCTAATGTCATTTTTTTTATAGCTTGATACATATATTTTTCATCAATCATAATTTTTCTCCTTTCTCAATATTCATAAAAATAAACTTTATTATATAAATTCAATGGTCTTACAGCACTATTAATAATTTTTATCTTTGATATTGTATAATCAGAACACCAATAAATTGCATCTTCTTCATTACTAAAAGTTTCAAATTCAACCTTGTTTCTATAAATCCTA
>CADCJQ010000035.1 GCA_902801795.1 uncultured Erysipelotrichaceae bacterium | reverse complement strand
TGCTAAGAAAGTAAATGGACAAGATATAAGTTATACAATTGATGAAGTAGTAGAAGGCTTAATCGCTGGATTATCTACAATCAATGAAAAAGAAGAAGGAAAATACTACTATAGTATTGCTGGAGATCAAACAAATGGATATACTATAACAAATACATATGTACCATTAACAACTGAAAGAACTGTTATGAAAGTTTGGAATGATTCTGAAAATCAAGATGGAATAAGACCAACTCAATTAATTGTTCGTTTAAGTAATGGAACAGAAGTTACTCTAAATGAAGAGAATAAATGGACTGCAACAGTTAATGATTTACCAAAATATAATAATGGTGAAGAAATTGAGTATACATGGTCTGAAAGTAATGTTCCAACTGGATATAAATTATCAAACGTAAGTACATCTGGAACAATTACAACATTAACAAATATTCATGAACCAGAGAAAATAGATGTATTAGTTGATAAAATTTGGGATGATGAAGATAATAAAGAAGGATTTAGACCAGAATTTATAACTATTAATTTATTAGCTAATGGAGAAGTTATTAAATCTAAAGAAATTGGTGGTATTCCAATGACATTTGGATTTGAAGATGAAGATGGTTACCATGAAGAAGAAATTGAAGTATGGGGAACAGCATTTGGAGATTTACCAAAATATGCTAATGGTAAAGAAATTATTTATACTGTAACAGAAGTATTAGATGATGAGACGGCAAAATGGTATTCAACACAGTATGTTGGAGACAATTATGAATTTGAAATCATTAATACTCATAAAACAACAAATATTTCTTTAAATGGTAAAAAAATCTGGAATGATAATAATAATCAAGACGGAATAAGACCACAAAATATAACAGTTATTTTGTTAGCTGATGGTAAAGAAGTAGAACAAAAAGTTGTTTCTTCTGAAGATAATTGGTCTTTTGAATTTACGAATTTACCAAAATATGCTAATGGTAACGAAATTAAATATACAGTAAATGAAATAGAAGTAGATGGATATAAAACGGAAATATTATCTATGGATATTGTTAATACACATATTCCACAAGTAAAGGATATTGAAGTTATTAAAGATTGGATTGATAGTGACGATGAAAGCAAGAAACGTCCAAGTGAAATTACTATTTCATTACTTGCTAATGGTAAAGTATATGAAGAATATATCTTTACTGCTAGTGAAAATTGGAGACATGTATTTACTAATTTACCAGTATATGAAGATGGTGAAGAAATTGAATATAAAGTAATTGAGGAAAATGTTCCAGAAGATTATGAAGTAGCATATGAAGAAACTGAAAATGGATTTATTGTTCATAATGGATTAGGAAAAGGTGATTTTGAACCAGAACCACCAACACCACATTATAATAATCCACAAACAGGGGATAACATCATGCTATACATAATAACTTTATTAATAAGTATTATTGGTTTTGTAAGTGGAAAACTATACAATAACAGATATAATTAAAAGCAAAATAGACTAGCCAATAACTAGTCTATTTCTTTTAAAAGGGGATAAGATGAAAAAAAATAGAAGAAAAATAGTAAATTTCTTAATGTTAGCTTGTGCAATAATGTTTATATATTCTTTAACAAATATTATTATATGGTTTATTGAAAATAAAAAAAATAATAATATTAAAGAGAAAATAAATAAATATGTTGAAATTAATGAAGCTAAATTAGATGATAATGAAGAAAAAACTGAATATACTATTGATTTTTTAAAATTAAAGGAAAGAAATGCTGATACAGTAGCGTATTTGAAAGTTAATAATACAAACATCGATTATGTTGTTGTCAAAGGTCAAGACAATAGTTACTACTTAAAACATAATTTTGATAAAGAGAATAATCGAGCAGGATGGATATTTATGGACTATCATAATAAACTTGATGGCAATGATAAAAACATTGTTATTTATGGTCATAATACTCGTGATGGCAGTATGTTTGGTTCTTTAAGAAATGTTGTTCAAAAAGAATGGTATCAAAATAAGGATAATCATTTAATTAAACTTGTTTTAGAAAATAAAATAGTTACTTATCAAGTATTTTCAACTTATAGTATTAATGTGGAAGATTATTATATTAATACTGTTTTTGAAGATAATAAGGAATTTAATGATTTTATTAATGTTTTAAAAAAAAGGTCTGTATATGATTATCAAATTGATGTAAGTGGTGACGATAGTATTTTAACACTTTCAACATGTACGGGAAATGGAACAAAGAGAATGGTTTTACATGCTAAACTTATAAGTATCGAAGAATGAAGTAATTCATTCTTTTTCTTATTCTTTTTGTCATAAATTTGCATTTTATTTCTTAATATGATATAATTCAATAGTTCAAAGGGTGAATTTAATGGTTAAATTTGATATAATTGCAAAAGATATAATTGAAAAAGAGAAGTTTCAATCGTTAAAAAATGATCCACATCATGGATTAACAAGATATGATCATGTCTTAAGAGTTGCTAAAAATACATATTATGTATCAAAAATATTTAGAATGGATTACATATCAGCAACTAGAGGTGCATTGTTACACGATTATTTTAATGATAGTGACTATAATAATACAAAAGGGATAAAAAAAGGAAGCATCCATCCGGTGATTGCGCTTAATAATGCCAGAAGAGAATATTATTTGAATAAAAAAGAAGAGAATATTATTATAAGTCATATGTTTCCTATGGGAAAAGTAAAGCCAAATTGTAAAGAAAGTTGGTTAGTTACAAGTGTTGATAAGAGTGTAGCGGTTTATGAGTGCTTACGTTTTAAATTAAAAAATTATTTTATGGTTTTAGTAGCAATGGTTGTTGATTTTATGGTGAATTCTTGACATTATGTTAGAATTTGTTATAATAAAATTGAGTTTAAGAAATGTTGATGAAGAATAGTAATAAATGTTTATATTTTAAGAAAGATGATGGCTGATGAAAATCATTAATATAACTTTATGAACGTACTTTTAAGTTTCTACGTTAATCGCGTTAAGATAAAAGGTAGATGAATTTCTATGAAGTAGGATGGTACCACGGTAAAACGTTCCTATACTTTATAGAAATTTTTTTTGGAGGAGATTATGAGTTTAATTAAAGAAGAAGAAAAATATTTAAGTGATGTAATTAATGGATTAGGTTATAAGATAGATAGTATCAATCTTGTTCCATCATCAAGAAAAGAGTTTGGTGATTTTCAAATTAATGAGGCTTTTAGTTTAGGTAAAGAAAATCATGAAAATCCAAGAAATGTTGCTGAAAAAATTGTTAATAAATTAGATGAACGTTTTATTAATGTTAATATTGCCGGACCAGGATTTATTAATTTAACAATTAATGATGAAGTTTTAAAAGATTATTTAAATAGAGCGATTGATGATTTTGATGTTTTAATAGATAAAGAAGAAAAAAAGAAAATTATTATTGATTATGGTGGAGCGAATGCTGCTAAGGCATTGCATGTAGGACATATGCGTTCTGCTAATATTGGAGAGGCTGTAAAACGTCTTGCAAGAACATTAGGTCATGATGTAATTGGTGATGTTCATTTAGGTGATTTAGGAAGACAAGCTGGTATGTTAATTTCTGAATATAAGAGGATGGAACCTAATTCCGTATTTTTTGATAAAGATTATCATGGAGAATATCCCAAAATTAATCTTACAGCCCAAGATCTTGGGATGATGTATCCAAGAGCTAGTTTAGCAGCTAAAGATGATGAAAAAAGAATGGAAGAAGTACGTGAAATAACTGCTGAAATTGATAAAGGAAATAAAGCATATACGGAATTATGGAAACAAATGGTAGAGATTTCTAGTAAAGTTATTAAAGAAGTATATAATAAACTTAATTGTCATTTTGATTTATGGGAAGGAGAATTAGATGCTTTTAAATATATTCCTAATGTCTTAAAAATTATGAAACCATATTTATATGAGTCAGATGGGGCTTTGATTTGTGATGTATCAAAAGAAGATGATAATAAACCAATGCCACCATTATTAGTGATAAAAAGTGATGGAGCAACAATTTATGCAACAAGAGAGTTGGGAACTATTTATTCACGTATAGAAAGATTTGAACCTGATGAAATATGGTATTTTACTGATGAAAGGCAAGCACTTTATTTTGAACAAGTATTTAGAGCAAGTTATAAAACTAAATTAGTTAAAGAGAAAACTTTACTTAAACATTTTGGATTCGGAACGATAAATGGTAAAGATGGTAAACCATATAAAACTCGTGATGGTGGGGTTATGGAACTAAATGATTTAATTGATTTAGTTAAGAAAGAAGTCGAAAAAAATATTAAAAAAGAAATCATCGGTGAAGAAAGAGAAGTAATAGCAGATAAATTAGCTATTGCTACACTAAAGTATGCAGATTTATTACCTTTTAGAAAAACAGATTATATTTTTGATACAGAAAAATTTGCATCATTAGATGGCAAAACGGGACCTTATGTTTTATATACTTTAGTACGTATTAAATCATTATTAAAGAAAGCAAGTGATGAAAATTGTAAACTTAATGATATTAGTAATTCAGATGTTCGAGATATTTTAGTTAAACTTTTAGAAGTTGGCAATGTATTAACTAAATCTTATCATGAAGCAACACTAAATTATATAACAGAATATATTTATGATGTTTTAAGTTTATATAATAAATTTTATAATAACAATAATATTTTAAATGAACAAAATGATAGTTTAAGAAAAACTTATTTAGCCTTATCAAAACTTGTGTATAATGTTATTCACCATTTACTAGATGTACTTGCTATTGATGAAGTAGATAAGATGTAAAGAAATGTTTGAAGGTAAAAATTGTTTTTCAAAATCATAAAAAAAACTTATGAAAAGAAAAAATGTCAATTAAAAAAAAAGACATTTTTTTTAGTTTGTTGATATATATAAACAAAAATGTTTTTTTAACTTCTTTTGTGAATTTTTAGAGAGTGTAAAGTGAACAAAAAATAAAAAAATAATCAAAAAAAACATTTACTTTTTTTCATAAATAGAGTATGATGTTCATAGGTTAAAGAGACGTTAACCGAAAAACTTATATGTGAAAGGCAGTATTTATGGAAAGAGAAATTTTTAATGATATTATGGTAGTGAAAAGAAGCGGACAAAGAGTTGCGTTTAATCCTACTAAAGTTGCTATCGCCATTAAAAAAGGATTTGATAGTGTATACGATGAGTATGACGAAAAAAACGTTAATAAAGTAAAAGAGAAAGTACTTGATTATATTGAAAAGGAATATAAAGAACGTAAAACAATTGGTGTTGAGAATATTCAAGATGCTATTGAAGAAGTTCTTAAGAAAATGAAATATGATGAAGTGTATGAATCTTTTAAAGGATATCGTGAAAGACGTGCAGCATCACGTGAAGCATTTGTTGAAAAACAACAACATAAATTTGTTAAGGCTATTGAGTCACTTGGATTAAAATCAGCTAGTGAAGAAAATGCCAAAAGAGAGAATGCTAATGTTGATGGTGATGGACCAATGGGAACAATGTTACATTTTGGTTCTACGGTATCTAAAGAGTTTGCGAAAGCTTATTTAATGGATAGTAAATATGCTAGAGCTCATGATGAAGGAGCAATCCACATTCATGATCTTGATTTCTGGCCAATGGGAACAACAACATGTACCCAAATCGATTTAAATAAATTATTTAAGAAAGGTTTTTCAACAGGACATGGATTTTTAAGAACACCAAATAGTATATCTTCTTATTCAGCTCTTGCAGCAATTGCTATTCAATCAAATCAAAATGAACAACATGGTGGTCAAAGTATTCCAGCATTTGATTATTATATGGCACCAGGGGTTCTTAAAACATTTAGAAAAGAATTTAAACAGGCTTTATATGATTTAATAGATTTAGAAGGATTTAAGGAATTTATTAATTTTGATAATATAGTTGAAAGAATTGATAAAATTGAAAGTATTGAATTTGATATTAAAGAATTTGATGATATTACAAGTAAGACAACAAGATTAAAAGAAGTTTTTGATAAAGCATACGAAATTGCTTATAATAAAACAGATCGTAGTACTTATCAAGCAATGGAAGCATTTATTCATAATTTAAATACAATGCATTCTCGTGCTGGAGCCCAGGTACCATTTTCATCTGTTAATTTTGGAACAGATACTTCTCCAGAGGGACGTATGGTAATAAGAGATTATTTGCTTGCTACAGAAGCAGGATTAGGACATGGTGAAACACCAATCTTCCCAATATCTATCTTTAAAGTTAAAGAAGGAGTTAATTATTTTAAGGAAGATCCAAGTTATGATTTATTTAGATTAGCATGTCGTGTATCTGCTAAGAGATTATTCCCTAACTTTTCATTCCTTGATTCAAGTTTTAATAAGGCTTTCTATGTTCCAGGTGATTATCAAACAGAAGTAGGCTATATGGGATGTCGTACAAGAGTTCTTGCAAATGTTTGTGGACCTGCTGTAACTCCAGGAAGAGGAAATTTAAGTTTTACATCAATTAACCTACCAAGATTAGGTATTAAATATGGTATAGCATTAGGAGAAAGAGACAAGGCTGATATGAAAGGATTCTATCAAGAACTTGATGATGTTATGGATTTAGTAAAAGGACAATTATTACAAAGATTTGAATGTCAATGTTCTAAATCACAAAAAAACTTTAAGTTCTTACTTGGTTCTCATGTATGGATTAATAGTGAAAAACTAGAACCTAATAGCAAAATAAGAACAGTATTAAAGCATGGTACTTTATCAATTGGCTTTATAGGTCTTGCTGAAACATTAAAAGCATTAATTGGTGAACATCATGGTGAAAGTGAAAAAGCGCAAAAACTTGGACTTGAAATTATTAAACACATGCGTGAAAAATGTGATAAGTATTGTGAAGAATATAATCTTAACTTTACATGTCTTGCTACACCAGCAGAAGGATTATCTGGAAGATTTGTAGCAATTGATAAATCTATTTATGGTAAGATTAAAGGAGTAACGGATAGAGAATATTATACTAATTCTTTCCATGTACCAGTTTATTATAAAACAACGGCAAAACATAAAATGGAAATAGAAGGTAAGTATCATAAACTTACAAATGCAGGACATATTTCTTATGTTGAACTTGATGGTGATACAGTAAATAATGTTGATGCTTTTGAAAGTGTTGTTAGAATTATGCACGATAATGATATTGGATATGGAGCAATAAACCATCCAGTAGATCGTGATCCAGTATGTGGATATGTTGGGGTAATCAAAGATGTTTGCCCAAGATGTGGTCGCCATGAAGGCGAAGGTGTTCCAATGGAACAAATAAATAGTTATGACTGTTGTGGTCGTTAAAAAAATAAAAAAGGAAAGAGGTAATTAAAATGGAAAAAGATATTAAAAAAGTAAAAATGGTTGGCGAAGGAGTTAAATTCGATAGAATTAGAAGAATTACAGGATACTTAGTAGGAACTCTAGATAGATTTAATAACGCTAAAAAAGAAGAAGTTAAAGATAGAGTTACTCATGCAGCAAACTAATGATACAATTCGTTTAGCAGCTGATTTACAAAGTGATAGCATTGTTGATGGTCCAGGACTTCGAACAGTTATCTGGACCCAAGGATGTGGTCATCATTGTAAAGGGTGTCAGAATGCACAAACTTGGGATTTTAATGGCGGTGGTGAAGTACCAATTCAGATGGTTCTTGATGCTATTGATGAATTAGAATACCAAGATGGCATTACTTTTTCGGGAGGAGATCCCATGTTTCAACCAGAAGCATGTAATAAGATTGCTAAGTATTGTAAAGATAAAGGTTATAATATTTGGGTATATACAGGATTTACTTTCGAAGAAATTATGGAAAAAGCCAAAACTAAACCAATATATAAAGAGTTTTTAACTAATATTGATGTTTTGGTTGATGGAAGATTTATTCTTGAACAACGTAATTTAAATTTATTATTTAGAGGTTCTAGTAATCAAAGATTAATAGATATGAAAAAAACATTAGCATGTGGTGAAATTGTTTTATTTGACGAATATTCTTATAATGAAGAAGAAGTCTTTAAAAGAAAACCTATGTTTGTATAAGAATGCTTAGGCATTCTTTTTTATCTATAAATAGCCGAACAAAAAAGCCTCAAATAACCGAATAAAAATGTCACAAATAACCGAATAAAAATGTCACAAATAACCGAAAAATATTGTAAAATAAAAAAATAATAGATTGTTATATATAATTATTGGGTAATTTGCCTAAGTTAAAAAAGTATCTCGCTTGAGATACTTTTTATGATAATTTACTTTGGATTTCATCTAAATCTAGTAGAATATCTTTATTAGATAACATTTTTATTTCATCATTTGGATATCTTGGAATTAAGTGAACATGGAAGTGTTTTACTTCTTGACCTAATTCGGTATTATTACAGATGGTTAATCCTTCACAATGAAGTTTTTCTTTATAAATAGGGTATAGTTTATTAATTAATTTATGAATATGTAATAATAATTCATCATCAAGTTCTCGAAAATCTCGAAGATGTTTTTTAGGAACAATTAAACTATGTCCATTACTATTTGGGTTAATATCTAAAAAGACTTTTACTAAATCATCCTCATATATTGTTTTACTTGGTATTTCACCATTTATTATTTTACAAAATAAGCAATCCATTATTTCTCCTTTATTTCATTAATATATTTTAATAATTCATTTTTTACTTTTTGATCCTTTAAAGCATAGTGAATACTTGCCTTAATAAAACCTATTTTATTACCAATATTAAAGTATTCTCCTTGATAAAAGTAGGCTTTAACATCTTTAAAAAGAAGTAGGGCATATGGTAAATAGTATTCATTGTTTTCATGTATTGGAAGATTATCTTTTATTTCAAAAATCTTTTTATTTAAAAGCATTCTTCCATGAAGAAGAGCATTGTTGTGTTCTTCCTTCTTAGTTACTAAATCAATAAGATAGTTATTATTATCTAATTTAACAATTCCTGTATTAGGTAATTCATCAAAAGATATTTTTTTTATTGCTACTTGCATAGTGTTTGTTTTTTGAAATTCATTAATTAAACATTTAGATAGGGGAATATCACTATCAATTAAGTCATCACCATACATTACAATAAAATTATCATTTTCAAGATAATCCTTTGCAGAATATAAAGCACCATATGAACCTTTTTCTTTTTGACTAACATAAACAAATTTCATATTATTAATTATTTCATCGATTTCTTTTAATAGTATTTTTTTATCCGGTTTATCTTTTAGAAAATCATTTAAATATTTATCTTCACTAAAGAAGTTTTGAATTAAATATTTATTATGTTCTGTAGTTACAAAAATAATTTTTTTTATTCCTGATAAATAGGCTTCTTTTACTAAAAGAAAGATATTTGGTACATCATAAATAGGTAACATTTCTTTAGAAATAGTTTTGGTATAAGGAAGAAGTCTTGTTCCCATACCTCCTAATAAAATAACAGCTTCATTTATCATAAGATACCTACTTAAGATATGTTTCAAGACCTTGAGAACGATATTTTAATTCATCCATTTCACAAGTTAAAAGAAAACCTGGTTTAGCGTTAATAACATCAGGAAGACGATTAACAATGGTTGCACATGTAAGCATAACCGTATTAGGTTTGGCTACTGTTATGGTTGTATCAGGTTCACCATAAATCGTCCCTTCATTTTTATCATAATCATCTTTTCCATATACTTTACCAATACATTCAGATTCGATAATGATACCTTCCATGGTTTCTGTAGTTACAATAGCACTCATTCCTGTAGCCATTCCTTTTTTAATATTCATATCAAGGGTACTTGAATAAATATCATCATGATTAGTAGTAGGGATAGTTACTTGAGATTGTCTTTTAACATGTAAATTTAACTTTTTACAAAGCCAACCATTAACATTCCACATATAACTTGGTAAATAATTACCATTTTCTATTAATTCAAGCCTTTCTTCATCACTAATTTTATCAACAGATGCTACTTCCTTATCAAATTCTTCCATTGTTAAACCAGCGCCATGAGCCTTAGCAAGGGCAATACCATAATCTTCAACATTATAAGAACTACTTCCTTTAATTTTAGTAATCTGATGTGTAGAACCTGCGATGGAACTTATTAAATTTCCCCAATAAATATCTTGGTAACCTGATCCCGTAATAGTACAATTATTTCTTTTGGCTATTTCATCTAATTCTTTCGTTTTAACAGGATTAGAATTATAAGAATCAAAGGCTTCTTCACAAGTTGTTATGGCATTAACTCCACATTTTGCACATGTAAGTAATGTATCATAAACATCATTTAATAGACTCATCGTAGTAATAATTGCAATATCAGGTTTTAGTTCCAATAATCTTTTTTCAAGATTATGAATATCTTCAACATAAATCTTTTTCATTGATATATTAGCGATTTCTCCAATATCTTTACCAATTACTTTAGGATTAATATCAAAGGCTCCAATTATTTCTGCATTTTTTTCGTAAACATAGCGCATTGTATAAACACTCATTTTACCTGTTCCAATTTGAACAACTTTTATTTTATTCATTATTTATCCTCCGTAGATATTATAATATATTTTGTTCTCTTTTACAAATAAGTATTGTCAACTATTCTTTTACTAATTCATCTAAAGATACTATTTTGTATTCATTATTTTTTAAGTATTTAATAATTAAATTTAGGTCATAATAATTATTTTTATTAAATTCATATTGCAAAATAAGACCATTTTTTAAAATACTTTTAGTATTAGATAAAAATGGTGGTGGAATATTATATCCTAGTAAAGTATATTTATGATTTATTAGACAATTTTCTTCTATTTCTATTTTATTAGTAAGACAGTAGGTTGTAAAAGGAAGATAGTTTTCGGAAATACTATTTTGGAAATTAGTGTTAGTAAGTGAGTAATTACTGCTTTCTAAGATATTAGCATAAACATTGTTACTTTTAAGTATTTTATCGATACTATTAAAAAGATATTCATCAGTAATGTTAAGAATAATGCTTACTTGTTTTATATTAGTATTACCTGAAATAATTACTTTATCATAATTATTGTTTATAGATTTAGTTGGTAAGATTTCATTAAAGACTAATAAACTTTCTTGAAAGTTATTTATTTTTTTCATCCGTTGGTAACTTTTCTTTATATTAATTTCTTTTCCTTTTAAACCAGGAATCATTGTATTCTTAGTTATTATGGCATTGATTGGTTTTTGATAATAATTGGCTTTTTTTTCTTTTATTTCATTCATTAGTTTATCATTTTCTTGAATAAAGTTGATGGCATTATTTAAATATACTAGACTAAAAATAAATAGAAATATGGTGATAATAATTTTGAATTTCATAGTATTTTATATGTCAAAAAAAGTCTTTTTAGAAAAAATATTATGGTTTAGAATAGATAATAAGTGATAATTACCAAAAGCAATTGACTATTAATTCTAAATATAGTAATATTAGAATATAAGTAATATAAGTTAGATAGTAAGATGTTTATGTCTTATTTATGTAAACTAAATAGAAAGATGTGGTAAAAGTGTTGACAATAAAAAAGCAATGTTTTAAACTTAGACAGACAGAACAGACAGACAGACAGACAGACAGACAGACAGACAGACAGACAGACAGACAGACAGACAGACAGACAGACAGACAGACAGACAGACAGACAGACAGACATGGATAGTTCTATTTAAATTAAAATATTTTGATGACTCATGAATAATAAATAATTAATATAAAATTTATAAAGCAAAAGCATTTAAAAAAATAAGAAAGGAAATACCCGAGACACAGTTTAGTGAACGGGGTCAAGGAGAGATTAAAATGATAAAAAGTAAGAAACAAATGTTTTTAGTAATTGCATTATTTACATTAGTATTAATTGTTGGTGGTGTAACATATTCATTCTTTAATTATACAAGAACTGGTTCAGCAAATACATTAAAAGTTGGAAGAATATCTTTTATAACAAGACAAAATGAAACTATTAATTTAACTAATTTATTTCCAATAGATCCAACAGAAACAGGTGCAATGGATGATACTACTAAAGTTGGTACAGTAGAAATAGAAGTTGTTGGTGATACTGATTACACGGATGGAATAGAATATCTTATCTCAACAGTAAATACTAATATTTCATCAAGTGGTAAAAAAGTACCGATAAGTATTGATGTAACTATAAATAGTGATTTA
>CADCJQ010000034.1 GCA_902801795.1 uncultured Erysipelotrichaceae bacterium | reverse complement strand
TTCAAAAAAAATACACCTCATTTCTTCGAGATGTATTATACATTAAAATGGGACATTTCTAAAAAATCAAAATGGGACATTTTAAAAAAGGTTTAACATGAAAGAAAAAAATGATTTACAAGAGATGTTTATAATGTTATAATTGGTAGTGTAGAAGAGTTGAGAATATGGAAGAAAATTTACATAAAAATGAAAAAGAAGGAATGAGTAATAACAATAAAAAAGGTATTATAGCAGTTTTAGTATTAATTATAATTGCATTAATTGGAGCAGTAGTTTACTTTGCTTTTATTAAAAAAGATGATAAGCCAATTGATAATAAAGATGAAAATAATAGGCAGATAAATGATAATACATCTACTGATACTGATGATGAAACTAATAATTCATCATTATCTGAAACAAAAATTGAATTATATTTAGATGAAGATAAAGACCAAAGTGTTAATAATATTAAACTTGGAAATAAGATTTTTGAAATAAAATTAGCTAGATTAGATGATATAAAAAGTAACTTATATTTAAACAATAAAAAAGTAGAAACTATAGATTATAATAATATTAGTGTTTCTGTAGTTAATAAATATCTTGTGGTGGAATGGCCTGGTGCACAAGGTGGATCATTAGCACTTGGATACATTAATGAAGAAGGTGCTTATTTCTCAATTTATAGTGCAGGTGTAGAGGCATTAAATGTTTATTTTGAAAATGGAAAATTTTATTGTGATACAACTGATGATGATGCCCCAGATTATGATACAAAACGTGTTGAATTAATACTTAATGGTAGCAATATTGCAATAAAGGAGATAAAATAGAAATTAATGCACAGAGAAATCCGTGCTTTTTATGTTTATGAATTTTGTATTACAACTATCAATTAAGAAGGCGTAAACTATATTTTGTTGGATATGATTATAATGTGTTCTTAACACGTAGACAGATATATAACTATGTAGTTAAATAAATATGTTTATTTTACCGCATACATAGATAATCAATATGTTCAATGACCGCATACTAGGCATGTAGAGACTGTTTGTTTGCTTAGTCACAAAAGTGTTGATAAATAAGGATTTGAGAAGATTACATAAGAACACAAAATCAATAATATTCGCTATTTTTGGAAAAAATCATTGTTTTTGAGATAAGGGGTGACAATGGAAACAGGTTTAATAAAACTATCAACCTTGTATTTGTAGTATAGTCGAAGTGCTCAGAAAATAAATAAGATTTCGAACACTTTACTTTAATAAATTATTGTGCTATACTTATTGTGACAATAGTAGTGAGGTAAAAAATGAATGATCAAAATAAAGATAATACAAATATTGGTAACAATAATGCTGAAATAGTAGATGCTAGTTTATTGAATCCGTTTCAAAGTAATGCAAATAATATCAATAGTGACAATAGTGTTTCAACTCCAAATGAGCCAGTGAATATTAATAATCAATCCTTTAATAGTCAGAAGCAAGGTGAGATATCGCTAGTTCAGAATAATGTGAATAATCAAATAAATGATAATAGTTTATCATCAATTGAAAAAAATGTCATAAACAATAGTTTAAATATTAATAATAATATTCAAAATGTGAATGCAACTACTACTTTTGATAATGCAATTCATGAGAATCAGAACATTCAGCCACAAACGCCAATTAATATACAACAAGCAAGTATCAATTCGAATACGACTGAGTCTGAAAAAAAGTCTAGTATTATTTTCCTGGTATTAGCAATTGTAAGTGTTTTTTGCTTTTTCGGTAAGGGAATAGTTTCAATCGTTGGAATTGTGTTGAGTGTAATAAGTTTAATTGGTTCAATAGTTATGATTAAGAAAAAAGCAAAACTATCAATAGCATCATTAATTATCTCAATAGTTGTCCTTGCAATTTACATATTTTCACTTGTAATTGCTTTTAGTACTGTCAGTGATTATGTTGATCAAACAAAAGCTTCTGTATTTAGGTCTGCAGCATATAATCTTGCAATGGGAGCTAAACAAAATGCAATTTTTGATAATTCAATATCATGCGATGATACGAAAAATAAAAGCACAAGAAAAATGCTATCAGAATTATCGCATAGTTATACCATTAGCCCATTTGGTGGAAACTATGACTATAATAAATCATATGTTTTAGTTGAAGCATATAAGGAAAATGGAGTATGTAAATATAAGGCATCAATATATTTAACAGATGGCACATATTCATTGGGAACCTCGTCAATTCCTGTGTTAGACAGCAATATTGATAGTACAGAAATTAAAAAGAATTAGTATATTTGGAACAAGTTTAATGCTTGTTCTTTTTAATTGTGTTTTTGCGTGATATAATCTTATTGTATTAAAAAATATGGAGGTTTATTTTAAAAAATAGAATTAGCATGTATTTAATTTTTGTTATTATTATATTGTTTTCAATTAGTGTCGAAGCAAATACTATTAATAAAATTGATATGGATGTGTATATTGATTCTAATGGTAATGCAAGCATAACTGAAATATGGTATGCTTGTTTAACGCAAGGTACGGAAGGATACCGTTCATATAGCAAACTAAATGGCTCAGAGATGTCTAATTTACCATTGATATCACTAGTATTTCTAACAAGGCATATAAAGCTGCTTTAGTTAACAAGGGCAGTGAATCAGAATTATGTTTTGGAATATCTAGTTATGGTAATAAAGTTTATACGATAAAATATGATGTTAGCAATATAGTAAGAAGTTATTCTGATGTGCAAGGAATATACTACAGTTTACTTCAAATGGATATGCAAGTAAAAAGTGCTACAATAACTATTCATGGTGATATTCCATTTTCTTTGGATAATTCAAGGATATGGGGATTAGGATATAGAGGAGATATTAATTTTAGTAATGGTAGTATTGTATTAACGACAAGAAGTGGATTATATTCCACAGATAGAATGGTGGTATTAGTTAGATTTAATAGTCGTATTTTTAATACACAATTAACATCAAATAAATCTTTTGATAATATATATGATGAAGCTTTTTCTAATAAAATATCATCAAATTCAGGTGAAGTATCTGATAGTATGTTACTACAAATATTATTGCTTTTTGGAACAGTATTCATTGTAATTCCACTGTTAGCTTTCTTTCTTATTAGAAAACTTTTAAGTAAATATAAGTTTAAAGATTATAGTAAGGGAAATCATGGCAAGTATTTAAACTTTGGTAAAAATGGAAAGAAATTACCTAAAGAAGTTCCTTATTGGCGAGAAATTCCATGTTATAAAAAAATTAATTATGCTTTTTGGATATGTGATGAATTTTATTTAGTTAATAATGATACTTTAATTAAGGGAATCATAGGTGCTTATTTATTAAAATGGTTTAAAAAGGATACTATTAAGATTATTAATGATAATAATAAATATTTAATTGATGTTTCTAATGGACTAGAGTCAAGCGACAGTACTGAAAAAACAATTTATTATATAATTACAAAGGCAGCTGGTGATAATAAAATATTAGAGCCTAAAGAATTTAAAAAATGGGCTAAAACTAATTATGATACAATATACAACCTTGGTAATGTTGTTAACTCATATATAATAAATTATCTAACTATTAAAGGCTATTTAGTTAGAAAGAGCAGTAATACTGCATTTGATTTTGAAATTAAAGATTCAATTAAAGAGGAAGCAGTTAGAACTAAAGGACTTATTAAATTTTTAAATGATTTTAGTTTAATTAGGGAAAAGGAACATATAGATGTTAAATTGTGGGATGAATATCTAATATTTGCTGAACTATTTGGAATAGCTGATAAAGTAAGAGAAGAATTTAAAAAATTATATCCTAATATGCAAGATGTAAATGATAGAATGTTATTTGATAAGTTTGATTTATTCGAAAACATTGTGGGAGATATTTCAAGCGCTTGTATTAGTGGAGCTAGAATAGGATATAATAGAAATATTTTTTCTAGTGTTTTTAATGGCTCTGGTAGTTCACATGATTACTCTGGACATGATTCATCAAGTGGTGGAGGAGGAAGTAGTTTTTCATCGGGTGGTAGCTCTTCAGGCGGATCATCAGGTGGAGGATTTAGATAAAAACATTGTTAATAAAAGAAGTCATAATATTTTGAAATCGCGAACAAAATAAATATAATTATGTTGATATTGTATCATATATGATATATAATTAACTTGTATTAAATAGTTTGCCTGATATTGATACGAACAATTTAGTCGATAGCGTGTGTTTAGGAAGGCAAAACCTAAATATGCATGATGCGGAGTATACTTCCTTTTGGAAATGAAGGAGGTATACTCCTTTTTTCTTTATTTTGGAAGGAGGTATTATTAATGAACGAAGTAATGGAAAAAGAAGCAATTCATGTAGAGAACATGATTTATGAAATTAATGGAGTGGAGGTGATGTTAGATGTGGATTTGGCTAGGCTTTATCATGTTGAGACAAAAAGAATAAATGAGGCAGTATATAGGAACAAAGATAAATTTCCTGTAAGAATTTCTTGGATAACCAGTAATGATGAAGTTAGTAATTTGTGGTCGCAAAATGCGACCGCAAATATAAGTAACAAATCACGAGCAAATCCAAGAGTGTTTACTGAACAAGGTGTTTATATGCTAGCAACAATATTAAAATCGAAAGTAGCAACAGAAGTTAGTATTAGAATAATGGATACATTTGTAAGGATGAGGCATTATATTAATTTTAATAGAAATTTATTACCAAATCGGGTATTGTTATTAGAAGAAAAAGTAGACAATAATACTAAAAGAATCGATGATTTATTTGATAAGTTTAATCCTAATGATATTATAAAAAAATATTTGATTTTTGATGGCGAATTTTATGATGCTTATTCTTTACTTTTAGATATATTTAATAGGTCTCTTGAAGAAGTAATTATAATTGATAATTATGCAGGTAAGGAATTATTAGATATAGTAAAGGAAGTTGACAGAAAATTTATAATTGTATCTAAAAATATTAACAAAAAACTTAAGGAAAAATATGAAAAACAATATCACAATGTAACATTTATAAATGATGATTCATTTCATGATCGATTTATAATACTCGATAGATATGTATTGTTTTTGTGCGGTTCATCATTTAAAGATTTAGGAAAAAAGTGTTTTGGTATAAGCGAGTTAAAAGATATAATTGGTTTAAAAGTAATGTTAGAAAAAATTGGATTAAAATAGTTACTTATTGTGTATATATGTGATATAGTATATAATGTAAGTGCTATTAATAGTAACTATTCATGTATTAATAAGCATCAAAAGAAGAAATTATAATATTAATTATTAGGAACTAAGAGGTAAGATTATGAATTGGATAATATTAGAGTCTAACAATTTATTGATTATTTTATGTGGGATTTTTTACAGTATATTATGTGTTTTTAGTATAGTTACAGGAATCATTTATATGAGTGGGAAAAAGAAATTAAATCCCCTTGAACTATCAGATAAATTTGTTAAGAAGTTAAATGATTCAGATAAATTAAAAAAGTTTACAATTAAAATGGGATTAGTAACATTTATTGTAGGTTTAATTCAAGGACTTACCGCTATTGCAATATTTAAAGGACATAGTATATTCTTATATTGGATTGCATTAACTTTTACTATTTTTTCAATATGTTCAGTACTTTTTAAATTAAAAGGAAAGATTAATGCTTTTCCAATAATTAAATTAGAATTTTATATAGCGATTTTAGTAATACTATTATTAAATAGTACACGGGTATTATTTATTGGATAGTTAAATGTTATCAAAACGGGCGAATATTCCATCAAAAATTGGTAGAGAATATCTTTTAAATGTCATATGATTGTATTTGAAAGAAGGGATGATTATGAAAATTGGAAAAAATATTATGGATTTAAGAAAGAAAAATAATCTTTCTCAAGAAGAACTTGCTGAAAAAGTAGGTGTAGCAAGACAAACTATTTCAAAGTGGGAATTAGGAGAAACTTCACCAGATTTAAAACAAGCCAAAGAATTATCTAAAATTTTTAATGTAAGTTTAGATGAATTAACTAATAATGATATTAAGGATGTTCTAGTTGAAAAAACATCTAATACTGAAAAACTTGCAGGTATAATTTTAAAACTAATGAAATTTATGGTTGTTTTTATAATAGCCTTACCAATTCTTTTAATTGTTTTACGAATTATTTTTAAAAATATACACGAAAATAATTCTGGAAGATTAATGAATGTTTCAATTAAATGTACATTACATGATGAAACTTATTGGTATGACTTTAATTATTATGAAACAACGGGTGAAATTAAAGAAGCGGGTGGCGATGGTTATTTAGGTAATATAACTGGTGTTGATAAATATAGTGATGCATATCAAGCATTAGATGTTATAGATGCTTATGTGAAAAATAATGGTGGAACTTGTAAAAGAAGTGAAGTTAAACCAGTAGAAGATAAATAACTAAAAGATTAAGATATTATGTTGTTTGGACATTTCTAATGAAAAAGTATTCGTAAATTGATAAACAAGTGATATAACTATATTAGTTGAGTCTTATATAGATAAGAAACAAATGAAAGTAGGGAAATAAAAAAATATGAACGAAGAATCGTTTATGAATCTTGTTAAAGAAAATGATGGATTTGAATTTGTTATAGAGTATAAAGATTTTGTGAATCATCGTATTAGCAGTCTAAAAAACAAATATTGGTATTTCATTGATTATGATGGAAAGAAACAAGAATACTATGTTGGAAATGGGTATGTTAATATGGATTATCCTGAGGGTAAATATGATATCTTATTTACTTATAAAGGTAAATTAGCATAATTCATTAATATCAATGAAACAAAAGAACCAAATGAATAATAATGAAGACTCCTTGGAGTCTTTTTAAATTAAAATAAAAAATTAGAATGTTATATTTGACTTTTACGCAATATTATTGTATAATAGTGTGCTTGTAATTGGGGGTAGTCTCAGATTACCTTCATGCAAGGGGGATTTTGGATATGGATGAATATAACATTCTAAGAAAAAAAAGAAATAAAAAAAGTGGTTTTGCAACAACGGCAATTTTAATTAGTTTAGCGGTAATATTACTTTTAGTAGCAATATTTGTTTTCTTATTGGGAAAAATAGATAAGAAAAATGAAAGTAATACTACATCTAAAGATAATGAATCTTCGGAAGTTGTTAAAGAAGAAAAGCAATGTGATGATAAGGGTGAATGTACAACAATTGTAAATTGTAACAGTAAAGAACGTATCTTTAATAATAATTTAAGGGATATTAAAGATGCTGCTGTTAGTTATTTTACAAATGAAAGATTACCTAAAAACATTGGTGAAAAAACTGTTTTGTCACTTGCTAAAATGCAAGAAGAAAAATTAGTATTAAATATTATCGATTCTAATGATAATACATGTGATACTAGTAAGACATATGTTGAAGTAACAAAAGAAAAAAATGAATATGTAATGAAAATTAATTTATCATGTTCTGATATGGAAGATTATATTATAATTCATTTAGGTTGTTATGATTATTGTAAAGATACTATTTGTGAAAAACAAGATGAAAACGGTGTTAAAGAATTCGAGTATGAATATAAAAAAGTTACTTCTTGTACAATGAGTGATTGGTCAGAATGGGGAGAATGGAAAACAACTAGAGAAAAAACATCTGATTATAAAAAAGAAGAAACAAAAGTAGTTAAAACAACAAAAACGTATACAGATACTATAGATGCTCAAAAAAGCGCTGTAACATATAATTGTGATAAATATGGTAGTGAGTATAAATTAGAAGGATCAAAATGTGTAAAAAGAACATCTACTAAAGAAGTTGTTGATGCTAAAGTAAGTGATTATTCATATAATTGTGATAAATATTCAGGATATAAATTAAATGGTACAATATGTGAAAAAGTAATTACAAAAACAGAAACAATTGATGCAATTAAAAAGAATGAAACATATTATTGTGATAACGGATATAAGTTAAATGGAACAAAATGTGAGAAAGTAATTACAGTTACAGAAACGAAAGATGCAACAAGAAATCCAACAACTTATAAATGTACATCTGGTTATACACTTGATGGAACGAAATGTTATCGTATGGTATTAAAAACAGATACAAAAGATGCAACAATAAGCTGTATCAGTGGATATAGTTTAATTAATGGTAAATGTGTAAAAACATATCAAGAAAAAGAAACAATCAATGGTACAAAAAATCCTGATACATATACATGTCCAAATGGCTATACAAAAGATGGTACTACTTGCTATCGTATGGTAAATAAAACAAGTACTATTGATGCAACAATAACCTGTGCTAGTGGTTATAGTAAGAATGGAACAAAATGTAGTAAAACATATCAAGAAAAAGAAACTATTAATGCAACGAAAGATGCGATTACATATTCATGTCCAAGTGGCTATACTAAAGATGGTACTACTTGCTATCGTATGGTAAATAAAACTGATACCAAAGAAGGAACATCAACATGCCCAAGTGGCTATACAAAAGATGGTTCATATTGTTATAAGATAATTAATGACGTTGAAACGATTAGTGCAACGGTAGAATATACAAATCAAACGTATACATATGATGTAAGTTGTCGTATACCTAAACCAACTACTAAATTAGTTTATGAGTGTAACAATAATGGATGTAGTATGGTTCCTCAAACAAGTTATGAATATGAATGGGGTACATGTCAAGAAACAGGTACAGAAAGAGTTAGTTATTACACTTGTCCATATGGATATAGTTTATCTGGAAGTACATGTACTAAGAGAACTTCGCAAAAGGTAAGAGTAGAGTTAACGATAACATGTCCAAGTGGATATACTAAGAGTGGTACAACATGTACAAAAACATATCAAGAGAAAGAAACAATTAATGCAACACAAAATCCAGTTACATATTCATGTCCAAGTGGATATACTAAAGACGGTACTACTTGCTATCGTATGGTAAATAAAACAAGTACAGTGGATGCAACAATAACATGTCCAAGTGGATATACTAAGAGTGGAACAAAATGTAGTAAGACATATCAAGAAAAAGAAACAATTAATGCTACAAAAGGAGCAGATACATACGCATGTCCAAATGGATATACCAAAGATGGAACACAATGTTATCGTATGGTAAATAAAACAGATACTAAAGATGTAACTAAGTCATGTGCTAGTGGTTATACATTAAGTAATAATAAATGTACAAAGACATATTATGAAAAAGAAACAATAAATGCGACAGAAAATCCTGCAACTTATAGTTGTGATTTAGGATATAGTTTAAGTAATGGTAAATGTACTAAGTCATATCAAAAGACAGAAAGTACTAATGCTAAAGTAAATCCTGCAACTTATAGTTGTCAGAGTGGATATACATTAAATGGAACAAAATGTACTAAAACTATTACTTCTGTTGATACTAAAAATGCAACTAAAGTAAATGGTGGTTATGTTTGTCAGAGTGGTTATACATTAAATGGAACAAAATGTGAGAAGACAATAACTACTAAAGATACTAAAGATGCAACGAAAAATAAAATTACATATACATGTACAAAAGGTTATAAATTAGAAGGTACAAAATGTACTAAAGTTGTTACAGAAGATGTTAAAACAACATATTATCGTTATGCTACAAGAACTTGTACAGGTGGTAGTACAGATATTAAATGGAGTAGTAGTAATAATGATAAAACATTACTAGATGAAGGTTACAAATTAACTGGTAATAAAAGAGAAGTTGAAATTCTTGAAAAATAAAGGGGTGTTTTAAATGAAAAATGAATTATTAGAATTAAAATACAAATTAGAAAAACTTGGTAAAAAACGTATTGGTGCAGGAGCGCTAGCAATGATGATTGCCGCTACTCCTCTTGCATCAAAGTCTGAAAGTATTCAAGATGATAAAAAAGAATCTACAAGAATAGAAACATCAGTTGATAAAGTATATACTATTGATTTAGGAGATTTCGTTCCTGTTAGTCAAGAAAAGAAAAGTAATCCTGTTAGCATGGAAAATTATTTTAGTGGTGTTAGTCAAGCCTCTAAACATGTTATGGAACGTTTCAATTTACTTGATGAAGAAAGTCAAAAAAAATTAATTCAAAGAATGGAATGTTTATACTTCCTTGGTGCTTCTGATTATATAACGGAAGAAATGGAACAAGAACTTGTTAATGGTGTTAACATTAATGGTACAGTTTATCAAGTTATCTTTAAAACAGATACTTCTGAAAATAGTAATTTTACCATTGAAAACTTTGAATATGCTAAAGAATTATTAGATGAAATAGTAAAATACAATGATAAGAAAATAAGAGAAACTGCTAATATTGATGATTTAATTGATTATAGTATTTTATGTTATAATGAAAATGATCGTCAAATTATGAGAAGTATGTTTGAACATTGGTTTAATGCTCATAAAAAGAATACATTTGATGAAGAAAGTTATGTTGAAGCATTTAAAGAATTAACAACACTAAATGCTGAAGAAAATAAATATAATGCTTTTGAAATGTCTTTCGGTGCAAGATGGGTTGCACAATATGGTATTGGACATAATACTATGCAATTTATAAGAGATTATTTAAAAGCCCATTATAGTAAAACAGAATTAGAAAAATATTTTACTAAAGAAACTTTAGAAGACGCTAATGGAAATATTTGTGTAGATAATGTTTGGGTAGAAAGAGATGACTTTTACTTAAATTTACAATGCTTAAATGATCTTGAATATTGGGTATTTAATTATGGACAATTATGGAAGTTCTGTATCGAAGACGTTGATAAAGATATTACAAGAGCTTTCCAAAGAAGTAATGAAGTATTAGAAGAAACTAAAGTTAAAGAAGTAAAAGAAGAAGCTGCTGATACAAATTGTAGTGATACGATACAATCAAGTGTTGAAAATTATTTTAAGAAAGTTAATAGTAATGTTACTACTGTAAATAATTATTTTAAATTTACTGATTCTAAAAGACAAAAGAATTTATTACAACAAATTGAATGTCTAGAATTCCTAACTAACTGTGAATATACAAGAGATATTGAAAGTGAATTATTAGATGGTGTTGAAGTAAATGGTGAAATAGTTTATCCAATATTCCAAACTGATATGACTAAAATTGCAGATAAGAGTGGTATTCAAAACTTTATTAAAGCAAATGACTTTTTAGATAATCGTGCCGATTATAATCAAAGTGTTATAAGAAAAACAAAAGATATTAATAAAATAATAGATGTAAGTATGTTTTGTTATGATAAAAAAGATAAAGAATATATTAATTACTTAGTAAATTTATGGTTTGAATCACATAAAGGTAATACATATAATTTTGATACTTTTGAGAAATTATTTATAGAATTAACTTCTAAAAACTTTAAAGATAAACTATCTGTTGGTGCTACATGGATGACTTTAACTAGTATTGGTAATGATGCTCTTAATGTATTAAGAGATTATATGTTAGAACATTATACAACCAAAGAATTGTGTAAATACTTTAGACAAGATATGTTAAATATGGGACAATTCTTCTTAAGAGACGATGTTAATCCAAAAGCAGGAAGTCCTTATAAACTTGAAATAGTTGCTTATATGTTTAAAGAATTATGGAGAGTATCAAATACAGAATCTTGTATTGAAATCTTTGAATACTTTGGACAAAATTGTAAAGTAAAAACAAAATAAAAGAAAAATTATTGCATTTATGACTAAATTATGGTAATATAGTTTAGTCATTACATGGTGGAATTGGTGAAGCGGTTAACACACCAGATTGTGGCTCTGGCATGCAAGGGTTCGATCCCCTTATTCCACCCCAGTTGGGATATTAAACACATGTTTGTGTATTAAATAAAAAGTTCGTAATTTAAAATTGCGAATTTTTTTTTCTAAAAATATAGACATTTTTAGTTAAATATAGTAAATTTATAATAGGAAGGTGAATATGGATAATAAAGAAGAAAATCAAGATGAAGGTTTTTATGATAAT
>CADCJQ010000033.1 GCA_902801795.1 uncultured Erysipelotrichaceae bacterium | reverse complement strand
TTCTGCTTCGTATAGTTTATCTATTTTATCTCTTATTTTCTTTGGTATTTCCATAACTATTTTATGTTATACCTATTTAGTAAAACCTCCAGGTGTTTGATAAATTACATCATTAATTGTTGGTGTTGTACGAAAAGTATAACATGTTGCAAGTGTTCTATTAATAACAACATTACCAACCATCAACATTCCTAAATCACCATCTCCAACGGCTTCTGCACGCATAAGACGCGCTAAAGTATTGAGTTCGTTATCACTATATTTTACTATGGCCATTTTTTCACCTAAACTATTTTATGATAAAAATGTTCATATTGTTCTATAAATAATATAATTTTTCTGTTTTTTTGACAAAATATTAAAAAAAATTACAATAATTATTTTTTAATATTGAAATTTAAAAAAAATTATGGTACGATAGTTATGAGAAAATAAGGGATGGTAGATATTGTGATGAATGATTATGTAAAAAAACTAACAAATGATTTAGCGTTGTTAATCGCTGATTTAGACGAAAAACATGAAGAATTAAGTAATAAAAAAGAATATTGTGAAAGAGTATCTAGATTTTTAGCGTATACAAATGGTGATGTTAATTTAGTAGGGATATATGCTGATCAAGACTTAATTATTAATTGTCTTGATAAAGTTAATAGCACTAAAGAAATGTATAAAGCAAGTTGTTACCTATTAAAAAGTAGTGATGATAGTGTAAGAAGTTTACCACAATATAAAGAAGCAAATGATTATATACTTGGGTTAATAAATTATTTCAAAATTGATAAAAGTGATTTATTAACTGACATTCAGGATTTAGAAAAGATATGCCGTGAAAAGGAAATCGAAAAGAAATATTATGATATTTTTACAAGTACTAATCCTCTTGTTGAAGATGTAATGGAATTTAGAGAATTCCTTGATAAACATGTTGTAAACGATGAAGAAAAAGTTAATATATTACTTTATACCATTGATAATAATGTTATAAATTATAGAGAGAAAAGAAGTTAAAGGGAGAAAATAAAATGAAAGAAGAATTAATTAGAGTATTAAATACTAAGTTAAATGATATAAATAAAAATATTAATTCCTTAATGGAAATAAATAATAAAATTGATGTTGAAAATGAGAAACTATCTTATGCAACGAGAATTTTAAATGGTTTTAAAGATGGTGAAACATATAATATTTTGAATTTTGTTAAATTAAGTAAAGAAGATTTTGAAAAAGTTTTAAAAATTGTTGATAATGACGTTGAAAAGATTTTTAGTACTAATAGTTGTAATTATGATGGTTTAATTTATTTAATTAATGGTATAAATAATGGTGTATCTCTTTCTTTAACTGATGAACAAAAAGATGGTATTGAATATTTAATAAGAGGACTATCAAGTAAAGAAGAAGAATATGAAGCGGTTATTGATGGTTTACAATTAGTTAAATCACGCTTTCCTATTAGCGATTTAGAAGTTTTAAATAAAGAAAAAGATAACTATATGTCTATTATCGATAAGTTTGATGCAAATGATTATATCAATGAAACAGGTAAAATATGTGAGGCTATAGAGTTTAGTGAATTGAACAAACATGAAGCTGTTGATTTGTTAACATATTTATTAGAATATAATGCTAAAGTCTATGATGAAAAGAAAAGTCAGGTAGTTGTACAAGATACTGAAGAGAAAAATGAAGAAATAGAAGAAGAGAAAAATATTGAAGTTGAAGAAGATGCTAAAGATAATAGTTTTACTTTTAATCCAATAGATAGTGTTGATATTTCTAATTTTGATGATACTACTGATAGTAGTATAGTTAAGGAAGAAAACGAGACTTTTGACAACGAAAATGAAAAAGTTGATGTAGAATCATCAATTATTCCGGAGGATAAAGAAGAAGTAAATGAGAGTGTTTCATTTGATAATGGTAGTGTAGAAGATAAAGAGAATACTGAAGAAATTAATCTTAATTTTGATACCGAAGAGAAAAAAGAAGATGCTTCTGATGAAATTGCTTTTGAGGCACCAAGTTTTGATTTTTCAAGTGAACAAATTCAAGAAGAAATACCAGAAGTTGTTAATGATAGCGAATTAAATAATAATGAAATTAATGATTCAAATGCAGAATTAGATACTTCAAATAGTGTTGAAGAACAACCTGAAAACGAAACTCAAACAATAGAGAGTGAACCTAATGTTGATGAAGAAAACGTTGCGTCTTCTTCTAAAGAAGAAAAAGATGTTGTTACTTCAGAAATTGATGAAGATTTTAAAGATGTTGTATCAAATGATGATTATTACGAAGAATATAATGTAGAAGAAGAAAAAACTTCTAATCGTGAATTACAAAGAATATTTGCCGATTATGAAATTAAAGAACTTGAAATAGATGATGATTTGTTACTTGGTAATGCCAATAATTACCAAAAAGTATTAGAAACACTTAAGAGAAATAATATTTTAGATAAATTTAGAAATAATAAAGAGTTATTAAGAGAAGTACTTTTATCATCTGGAGAAGAAGAAATTGAAGAAGTATTAAGAATTATCAAAAATGAGTTATCAGTAGATGATGAAGATTATGAGATAACTTTAAATATTGTAATTAACACTCTTCCAACTATTTTTGTTAAAGATAATGGTAATTATGATAACTTTATTAAAAATGTTAAATTATTTAAAGAAATTGGTATTAATTTAATTAATCTATTTGATTTCAGTAAAGAAGTATTTATTGTTGATAATGCAGTAGCAGAAAATAATTATAATATTGTAAAGAAATATAATGTTGGTATTGATTATAAAAATGCTAAATATATGTTAATGTTAAATAATATTGCGGAAAAAATGGATTATTATGTAGAAAGTTCATATATTGATAAAACTAAAGATGAAACATTTGATGGTATTGCTTATATAAATAATTATGCAGTTAAATTAAATTGTGTAACTGATGAAACGATTAAACGTCTTCGTTATGCAAGTATGAATAATAAAAAAGTATTTGGTAGTAAACCTAATTCATTAACAGGAGAAATAACTAATTTAAAAGTTAATGTTTTAGAACTTGATGATAATTATCGTAATAGTTTCTTTAATAATGAATTTAACGGATTAACTAATGAAGAAGTTCGTGAATATATTAAATTAATTAGAAATAGTAGTAATGTTGGTAATTATAGTGATGAATTAGAAATGCTTAATGAATACCATAATGGACTTAGATATAATATTAATGGAGTTTTAGTTTCTTATAATAAAGTTGTTCGTAATTATAATATTTTACGTTCTTATGGAATTAATAAAATGAAAGCCCTTCATTTTGCAGTTTGTTACAATTTAGTAATTACTAAAGATGAATATAATAATTTAAGAAGTTTACTTGAAGAAATAGGAGGTGCTTTTTAATGAAGTTTTTACTTGAATATGGTTTGACTAATGAAGATATTGAAGAAATTGTAAATAATAATCAAGAAAGTATTATTAAAAATATTGAATTAAATAAAGATAATGTTATTAAAGTTATTGACTATTTAAAAGAAATTGGTGTTGGTGTTAATGTTTTAAAAGAATTATTCATCTATCAAATTGGAATGTTTTATCGTACTAAAGATGAAATAAAAAGTGTATTTGATGAATATGAAATTGATTCGATCTTAAAATCAATGAATTATGATGTTAATACTGTTGATTTAATAGAATTTAGTTAAAATACTTGTTAATTATTAATAAATAGTGTATAATATTAAAACTATGAAAGGAGTAACTTAATCTAATTTAGAAAATAAGTTACTTCTTTTTCTTTTTAAGGAGAAGTATGAGTCATTATTTTGAAAACGATGATAGTTTAAAAAGTGAAATAAAAGATTTTGAAATAAATATATTTGATAATCATTTTATATTTAGTACCGATAATGGAGTTTTCTCTAAAGGAGAACTTGATTATGGAACAGAACTTTTAATAAAAAATATTTTAAATTTGAATTTAAGTGGAAAAGTTCTTGATTTGGGATGTGGTTATGGTCCCATTGGTATTGTTTTAAAAAAAATATTAAACGTTGATGTAACAATGTGTGATATCAATAAACGAGCAATTCATTTATCTAAAATGAATGCTAAGAAAAATCATGTTTTAGTAAATGTTATTGAAAGTGATGGATATGAAAATATTGATGATCATTTTAATTATATTGTTTCAAATCCACCAATTAGAATTGGGAAAAAGAATTTATATAAATTGTTGATTGATAGTAAAGATTATTTAAGTGATAATGGAGAAATGTTTATTGTTGTAAGAAAAGAACAAGGGGCATTATCTTTAATAAAAGATATGAGTGTCTATTATAGTGTCAAGACTATTGACAAATCAAAGGGATTTTTAATTATTTCGTTAAAAAAGTGTTGACTAAAATTGGGATTTGTGTTATTAATATATGTTGGCGACATATCATATTCTAATGATATGAAAGATAAAATAATTATTTTATAATATTTAGGTAATGGGGTGAAAGAATGGCTTATAGGCTAATTAATTGTGGCGATTATCGTCAAAGAAGATCTTTTTCAAGGATCAAAAAAACATATGAACTTAAGGATTTACTTGAGATTCAAAAGAAGAGTTATCAATGGTTTATTGATACTGGTATTAAAGAAGTATTAGATGATTTATTCCCCGTAGAGAATTTTTCCGGAACACTTTCTTTAGAGTTTGGAGATTATCATTTTGATGAACCAAGATATACAATTAGGGAAAGTAGAGATCGTGAGACAACTTTTGCAGCTCCACTTAAGGTAGATGTAAGACTTTTTAATCATGAAACAGGAGAGGTTAAAGAGCAAGAAATATTCTTAGGTGATATGCCTGTTATGACGGAAGCAGGAACTTTTATCATAAATGGGGCAGAACGTGTTGTTGTTAGTCAATTAGTACGTAGTCCTAGTGTATATTTTAATCGTGAAATTGATAAAAATGGAAGAAATGTTATTACATCACAAATTATTCCAACACGTGGTACATGGCTTGAATTTGAAACTGATGCAAGAGATGTTATATATGTAAGAATTGATAGGACAAGAAAAGTTCCTTTATCAACACTTTTACGTGCTTTTGGTTTGTCTAGTGATGAAGATATTTATGATTTATTTGGTAAAGATGAATATTTAGAAAATACTATTAGTAAAGATAGTACCCATAATACAGATGAAGCGTTAATTGAAATATATGAAAAACTTCGTCCAGGTGAGCCATCAACTTTGGATTCATCTAAAAACCAAATTATTACACGATTTTTTGATGAATTTAGATATGATCTAGCAAGAGTTGGACGTTATAAATTTAATCGTAAATTAAATGTTTGTGAAAGATTATTAGGTCAAACTTTAGCAGAAGATATTGTAATTGATAAAGAAGTTAAATATAGTAAAGATACTGTAATTACTAAAGAAATATTAGAAGATTTAAAAGGTATTTTTAATAGTGGATATAACCTAAAGAGTGCTAAAATTAATGAAGAATTAGATACTTATGGTAATCTTCAAACTATTAAGATTTATAATCCGAATAATAAAAAAGAAAAATTATTAGTTATTGGTAATGATTATAATATAGATGTAAAACGTTTAACAATTTCTGATGTTTATGCATCTGTTAATTATTATTTAAATTTATTACATGGCGTAGGTAATTTTGATGAAATAGACCATTTAGGAAATCGTCGTATTCGACAAGTTGGTGAATTACTTCAAAATCAATTTAGAATTGGTGTTGCTCGTATGGAAAGAGTTATTCGTGAACGTATGACAACGCAAGAAATGGATGAAGTAACCCCTAAGACATTAATTAATATTCGTCCAGTTACAGCAGCTATGAAAGAATTTTTTGGTTCATCACAATTATCACAATTTATGGATCAAACAAATCCACTTGCAGAACTTACTAATAAAAGACGTCTTAGTGCTTTAGGTCCTGGTGGATTATCGCGTGATCGTGCTGGTGTTGATGTTCGTGACGTAAACCCAAGTCACTATGGTCGTATTTGTCCAATTGAATCACCAGAAGGACAAAATATTGGACTTATTACATCACTTGCAAGTTATGCAAAAGTTGATGAATATGGTTTTATTATGACACCATATCGTCGTGTTATTGATAAAAAATTGACAGATCAAGTTGACTATTTAACAGCTGATGAAGAAGAGGATTTTATTATTTCTCAAGCAACTATTGAAACTGATGATAATGATATGATTGTACCAGAACGTGTTACGGCTCGTTTTAAAGGTGAAAATATTATGACATCATCTGATAAAGTTGATTATGTTGATGTATCTCCACAACAAGTTGTAGCTGTTACAACAAGTTGTATTCCATTCTTGGAACATGATGATGCAACACGTGCTTTGATGGGTGCTAACATGCAACGTCAATCTGTTCCATTACTTCGAAGTGAGGCTCCATTTATTGGAACTGGTGTTGAAGCAGTTACTGCTAAAGATTCTGGTGCAGTTATATCTGCTAAAGCTGATGGTGTAGTAGATTATGTTGATGCTAAAAAAATTGTTATCAAAAATGCAAAAGGACAAGATAATTACTTCTTAGCAAACTTTGAACTTTCTAATGCTGGAACTTGTCAACATCATCGTCCAATTGTTCATGTTGGTGATGAAATAAAGCGTGGTCAAGTTATTGCAGATGGTCCAAGTACTGATAAAGGAGAACTTGCTTTAGGTAAAAATATGGTTGTAGCCTTTATGACATATAATGGTTATAACTATGAAGATGCTGTTATTTTAAATGAAAACTTAGTTAAAGATGATGCTTATACATCACTTCACTTAGAAGATTATCAAATGCAGTGTCGTGATACAAAATTAGGACCAGAAGAGATTACTCGTGATATTCCTAATGTATCAGAAGATGCTAGAAAGAATCTTGATGAAAATGGTATTGTTTTAATTGGTACAGAAGTTCATGAAGGTGATATCTTAGTTGGTAAAGTAACGCCAAAAGGTATGGCAGAACTTACTAGTGAAGAAAAACTTCTTCATGCTATCTTTGGTGAGAAAACAAGAGAAGTACGTGATACTTCACTTCGTGTTCCTCATGGTGGTGATGGTATTGTTCATGATGTTAAGATTTATTCTAGAAAAGAAAATGATGAATTACCAGCTGGTGTATCTAAAGTAATAAGAATATATATTGTTCAAAAACGTAAGATTCAAGTTGGAGATAAAATGTCTGGTCGTCATGGTAATAAAGGTGTTATATCACTTATTTTACCTCAAGAAGATATGCCATATCTTCCAGATGGACGTCCTGTTGATATTATGCTTAATCCGATGGGTGTTCCTTCACGTATGAATATTGGTCAGATTCTTGAACTTCATCTTGGTATGGCTGCTAAGAAATTAGGTGTTCATGTTGCAACTCCAGTATTTGATGGTGCAAGTAGTCAAGATATCGCTGATATGATGAAGGAAGCAGGAATGGATGCAGATGGAAAGACTATTCTTTATAATGGACGTACTGGTGAACCATTCGATAATCGTGTATCAGTAGGTGTTATGTATATGATTAAACTTCATCACATGGTTGATGATAAACTTCATGCAAGAAGTACAGGTCCTTATTCATTAGTAACACAACAACCTCTTGGTGGAAAAGCTCAATTTGGTGGACAAAGATTTGGAGAAATGGAAGTTTGGGCACTTTATGCTTATGGTGCTGCTCATACACTTCAAGAAATTTTAACAGTTAAATCAGATGATGTTATTGGTCGTGTTAAAGTTTATGAAGCGATTGTTAAAGGACAAGATATTAATCAAGCAGGAGTTCCAGAAAGTTTCCGTGTATTAATGAAAGAATTCCAAGCTCTTGGATTAGACTTAAAGATTATTAATGACGCTGGTGAAACACTAGATCTTAAAGAAATCGAAGAAGAAGAAAATAAAGAAGATATGCCAACTGATGAAATGTATGCTGATCTTCCTCCAATATCTGAATCCCCAGAAGATGATGATTGGGATGAAGAGGAAGATGACGACGAAGATTATGATGATGAAAATGAATTAGATGATATTGATGAAGATGATATCGATTTAGATGAAGGAGGGGAATTTTAATGATTGAAGTAAATAAATTTGATGCCTTAAAAATAGGTATTGCATCCCCTGAAATGATTCGTTCATGGAGTTATGGAGAAGTAAAAAAGCCAGAGACTATTAATTATCGTACTTTAAGACCAGAAAGAGATGGACTTTATTGTGAAAAAATCTTTGGTCCTACAAAAGATTATGAATGTGCTTGTGGTAAATATAAACGTGTAAGATATAAAAATATTGTTTGTGATAGATGTGGTGTAGAAGTAACTAAAAGTAAGGTAAGACGTGAGAGAATGGGACACATTGAACTTGCGTCTCCTGTTAGCCATATTTGGTATTTTAAGGGTGTACCATCACGTATGGGATTAGTTCTTGATATGTCTCCAAAGGATTTGGAAGAAATATTATACTTTGTTAGTTATGTTGTTATTGATAAGGGTGTAACTCCACTTGAAAATAAACAAACATTATCTGAAAAAGAATATCGTGCTTATTATGAAAAATATGGTAATGGCTTTAAAGTAGGCATGGGTGCTGAAGCGATTAAAGAATTACTTAAACAAGTTGATTTAGAAAAAGAAATTGAGGAAATCAAAAAAGAACTTGAAGGTGCTCAAGGACAAAAACGTGTACGTTTGATTAAGCGTATTGATGTTCTTAATGCTTTCTATCAATCAGATAATAGACCTGAATGGATGATTATGGATTGTATTCCAGTTATTCCACCAGATTTAAGACCAATGATTCAACTTGATGGTGGTCGTTTTGCAACAAGTGATTTAAATGATTTATATCGTCGTGTTATTAACCGTAATAATCGTTTAAAGAAACTTATTGAACTTAATGCCCCACAAATTATTATTCAGAATGAAAAACGTATGTTACAAGAAGCTGTTGATGCTTTATTTGATAATGGAAGACGTGGAAGAAGTGTTACAGGAGCGGGAAATCGTGCTTTAAAATCTCTTTCTAGTATGTTAAAGGGAAAACAAGGTCGTTTCCGTCAAAATCTATTAGGTAAACGTGTTGACTATTCTGGTCGTTCAGTTATTGTTGTTGGTCCATCACTTAAGATGTATCAATGTGGTATTCCAAAAGAAATGGCTCTTGAATTATTTAAACCTCATGTTATTCATGAATTAACAACAAAACGTAAAGGAGCTACAGAACCAATTTGTGGTAATATTAAGGCAGCTAAACGTTTAATTGATAATCGTGATCCAAGAGTTTGGGATATTGTTGAAGATGTTATTACTGAGCATCCTGTATTATTAAACCGTGCACCAACACTTCATAGATTAGGCATTCAAGCATTTGAACCAGTATTAATTGGTGGTAAGGCTATTCGTCTTCATCCACTTGTTTGTACAGCATTTAACGCTGACTTCGATGGAGACCAAATGGCTGTTCACGTACCTCTTTCTGAAGAAGCGATTGCGGAAGCAAGATTATTAATGTTAGGAGCTAATAATATTTTACATCCAAAAGATGGTAGTCCAATTGTTACACCATCACAAGATATGGTACTTGGTAACTATTATATAACTATGGAAAAGAAAGGGCTTCCTGGTGAAGGACGTGTCTTCATGGATTCTAATGAGGCTTTGATGGCTTATGAAAGACGTGAAATAACTCTTCATACAAGAATCGCTATTCCTGTTCGTTCATTTAAACATAAAGTTTTCTTAGATGAACAAAAAGATAAGTATTTAGTTACTACACCAGGTAAATTATTATTTAATGAAATATTACCTGATTCATTTGCTTACTTAAATGAGCCTAGTGATGAAAATATCACTAATGTTACACCTAATAAATTCTTCTTAGAACGTGGTTGTAATATTAAAGAGGCTATTAGTAATATGGAACTTACGAAACCATTTGCTAAAGGAACTCTTGAAAGTATTATTGCGCAAACATTTAAACGTTATCATACAACTGAAACAAGTATGATGCTAGATAGATTAAAAGACTTAGGATTTAAATATTCAACAGTTGCTGGTATTACTGTTTCAGCTGCTGATGTTCGTGTAAGTAAGAATAAAGACGAAATAATTAAAAATAGTAATAAGATTGTTGATACAATTAATAAACAATATACTCGTGGTTTAATTACTAATGAAGAACGTTATAATAAAGTAATTGAAGTATGGAATAATGCTAAAAATGAAGTTCAAAAAGAACTTGAAGTTTATGCTAAAGAAGATTTAGATAATCCAATATTTATGATGATGAATTCTAAAGCTCGTGGTAATATTTCTAACTTTACACAACTTGCTGGTATGCGTGGTTTGATGGCTAAACCTGATGGTACACCAGTAGAAATTCCAGTTACTTCTAACTTCGTTGAAGGTCTATCTGTTGATGAATTCTTCTTATCAACCCATGGTGCTCGTAAAGGTTCTGCCGATACAGCATTAAAGACCGCTGACTCAGGATACTTAACACGTCGTTTAGTAGACGTTGCTCAAGATATTATTGTTAAGGAAGAAGATTGTGGAACAACTGATGGTGTTAAAGTTAAAGCCTTTATTAATGATAAAAATGGTTCAGTTATTGAAAAATTATATGACCGTATTGTTGGTCGTTATGCAAGTAACCAAATTGTTCATCCAGAAACAAAGAAAGTTATTGTTGAACGTAATGAATTAATTACTGAATCAATTGCGGAAAAAATTGTTGAAGCAGGAATTGAGGAAGTAGAAATTCGTACAACACTTACTTGTAAAACTAAAAATGGTGTATGTTGTAAATGTTATGGACGTAACCTTGCAACTGGTAATGTTGTTGAAATTGGTGAAGCCATTGGTGTTATGGCTGCTCAATCAATTGGAGAACCAGGTACACAGCTTACTATGCGTACATTCCATACTGGTGGTGTTGCTGGTGAAGAGGATATTACTCAAGGTCTTCCACGTGTTCAAGAATTATTTGAAGCACGTAATCCAAAAGGTAAAGCAACTATTGCCGAAATTCAAGGTAAGGTATCTAAGATACAAGAAGATCATGGTAAATTTAAAATTAGTATTCAAAATAAACTTGAAACAAAAGAACATGTTACAAATTACGGTGCAAAACTTCGTGTAGAAAAAGGTGATGTTGTTAATCCTGGAGATAAGTTAACTGAAGGAGCAATTAGTCCTAAGGAATTACTTGCAGTAACTGATCCGATTACTACTCAGGAATATATCTTAAAAGAAGTTCAAAATGCATATCGTAGTCAAGGTGTTGAAATTAGTGATAAACATATTGAAATTATCGCTCATCGTATGATTGATAAGATTAGAGTAGTTGATGGTGGTGATACTTACTTATTACCAGGATCACTTGTTAACTTCCATGAATTTACAGATGGTAATAAACAAGTTATTATTAGTGGTAAGAAACCTGCTACAGGTATTCCAGTTTTATTTGGTATTACGAAAGCATCACTTGAAACAGATTCCTTCTTATCAGCTGCTTCATTCCAAGAAACAACAAGAATTTTAACAGATGCTGCAATTCGTGGTAAAGTAGATCATTTACAAGGATTGAAAGAGAATGTTATTGTTGGTAAATTAATTCCAGCAGGTACTGGTGTTAAAGCTTATCAAAATGTTGAATATAATCTTGCTAATGAATTTAGCGATGATGAACCAATGGAATCATTAGAAAATAATCTTATGGATTAATAAAAAAAGATCATATTGTCAAATATGGTCTTTAACTTTATCCACAAAAATGGTGGATAATTATTGATTGGATTATTAATTTATGGTATGATGAATATATCAAGGGATAACTTGATAAAATAAAAAAGGATATACCTAATAGGTATGTGTTAGGTACTTCCATAGATTTGCTGAAAGCATACTAACAACCAAAACCCTGTTAGTATGCTTTTCTTTTACCAAAACTCCTATAAAGAGAGTTATCCTAGCGTAGTACTAGAATATATAAATCAGCAGAAGTTGCATGAATATCATGATGTATAAAAGGAATTCTTTTAGTCTCACAATATCACCTCCTAATAGAATAGGAAGTCCTAACAAATTAGGTATATCGCGAAATATCATAACAAAAGTTATTGAATTATACAAGAAAAATCGTTCGACAAAAAGTGACAAAAGCTATACTTGTTTTTTATTTTAAATTATGTTATGATGAATATATCAAGGGATAACTTGATAAAATAAAAAAGGATATACCTAATAGGTAAGTGTTAGGTACTTCCGTATATTTTTAATATTAAGAAAGCATACTAACAACCAAAACCCGTTAGTATGCTTTACATATAAATCAGCAGAAGTTGCATGAATATCATGATGTATAAAAGGAATTCTTTTAGTCTCACAATATCACCTCCTAATAGAATAGGAAGTCCTAACAAAATTGGGTATATCGCGAAATATCATAACAAAAGTTATTGAATTATACAAGAGAAATCGTTCGACAAAAATCGAAAAAAAAGAAATGTTTGAAACATTTACTTTTTATTTTATTTTTAATAATTGTCCTAAAGTAACATCTTCGGTATTTAAATTATTTTTCTTTTTTAATTCATCAATATCCATTTTAAATTTTTGCGCAATATTAAATAAAGTATCTCCAACTTCAACATAATATTCTATTTTATTAGCATTACCTGGTACAATTAATTGTTTTCCAATACGAAGAAGGGTACTAGTCATATTATTTGTTTTCATTAAATCTTGCCATGTTGTTTCATATTTTTTGGCAAGATTATATAATGTATCACCAGCTTTTACAATATATATATCAAATTTATCCATAATTCACCTCATTAATATTTTATGATGATAGGAATAATTTGGATATTTAGATATTCTAATTTTTACCAGTAGAACCAAATCCACCATTGCCGCGAATGGTTTCATCAAGATTATCTGTTTCTAGGAAACTCGCTTTTACATATGGAGTGAATACTATTTGAGCAATACGATCATTAGGATTAATGATTCTTTTTTCTTCTGAATGATTATGTAATGCTACCATTAATTCTCCTCGATAATCAGAATCGATGACACCAACTTTATTAGCAGGAGCAAGTCCTTGTTTACAAGATAATCCACTTCTTGCATAGACAAGACCTACAAGTCCTTTAGGTATCGCAAATGCAAGTCCTGTTTTAATAAAAACTGTTTCGTGAGGTTTAATAGTGATGGCAGTATCAATATTAGCATAAATGTCAGCTCCTGCAGCATCATTACTCCCATAAGTTGGTATTTTAGCATTTTCGTTTAATAATTTAATTTGAATATTTTCTTCTTTCATATAATCACCTCTTTTATTTTATCATTAATTAATTATTTATCCAATAGTTTTATAGAAATTAAAAAACTTCAATAATGAAGTTTTTAACTATATTTTTTTTATAAAATTTTTAACTACTTTTTTAAAATTGTCTTCGGCTTTAAGAGCAGTTTCCTTAACGTCTTCGTGAGTAAGGATTTCATTAGTTACTCCTGCTGCCATATTAGTAATACAAGTAATTCCTGCACATTTTATTCCTGAGTGATGTGCTACTACTGCTTCGGGAACGGTACTCATTCCAACAGCGTCAGCACCAAGTGTTCTTAAAGCCCTTATTTCTGCTGGTGTTTCGTAAGTAGGTCCTTTCATGTATGCATAAACACCAGTTTGGTAGTCATCTTTAACTTCCATCATTGCTTCTTTTAATTTTTCAATGTATTCCTTATCATAAGCACTACTCATATCAATAAATCTTTCACCAAATTCATCCATATTTGGTCCACGTAGAACACTTTCGGCAAAGAAACTTAATTGGTCAGTTATAATCATTAAGTCACCTTTTTTAAAAGTTTCATTAATACCACCTGCTGCATTAGTTAAAATTAATGTTTCAACACCTAATAATTTAAAAATACGAATAGGGTAAGTCGTTTCTTTTAAATCATAGCCTTCATAATAATGAAATCTTCCGTTCATAGCGATAATAGGAATGTTTTCTAAAGTACCAAAGATTAATTCTCCTTTATGACCTGCTACAGTTGAAATTGGGAAATTTGGAATATCTTTATATTCTAAAATAGTTTTGTTTTCTATTTCATCAGCAAGACTTCCAAGACCAGAACCTAAAATAATAGCAATTTTAGGAATATTAGTAATTTTTTCACGAATAAACTTTTCTGTTTTTTTCATTTTTTCCATATAATTATTCATAAATCCTCCTTATGTGTTTAATATAACAAAAAAACTCCATTTTAGCAATAGAGTTTTATTTTTTTCTTTTTATTTTATGACGGATATTATTTAGAAAATTAAATAAATGATATATAAATTTATTAGTTATTAAATCAAATTCACCAATAAATTCGGTATATTCTCCACCTAATCTTTTTTTAAAAGAATGAATTCCATAAATTGGATTTGTTGAAGGAGGATTGGCCTCACCAGACGCTCCAAATAAATCAACTATTTTATAACCATCTTTACAAGCATCTTTAATTATTTCATAGTATACTAAATAATTAGCGTTTAGACTCATTAGTTTAGAATTATTCCCGCCATGTACGGTCCAAACTTTATCTTGATATTTAACTGTAATAATAGAGGCTAAAGTTAATTCTTCTTCTGTAATATCATTTAATTCATTAAGTATTTTTTCAATCTTTTTTATTTTATCTTCATTTTCTTTTCTTTTAACATCGTTTTTGCATTCTTTATTTTGAAGTTCTTTTATTTCATTATTTAATTGTGCTTGTAGTTTTTTTATGTTTACTTTAGCGATATATAAATCACTTATATTATCTTTATTAAATATTTCATAAAACTTTTGATAGTAATCAATAGGAGCTTGCATAATGCCTTCTCTTTTAGAAGTTTCTTCCATTGTTAAGTAAAAATCTTTAATATCATTAACATTTCCTTTATAGATATTTAAATTATATTGATTACCTTTATTTAATACTTTTCGTGTTGTGGCGTGAAAGTTTTTATAAACATCTTCTATTGGTTTATTAATATCAATTCTAAATGTAAAACGAGGTTGTTCATTATCACTAAAACCTAATTTAAAACCTTTATGATGATAACCTAGTTCTTTTAAGTAATTTATTAAATCACTATTATCTTCACCATCTATTTTTTCACCATCAATGTTTTGGGTATATCTTTTAATGGCAGGATCTATTCTTAAATAAAGGGCGTGATTCTTTTTACAATATTCTTTTAAATATTTTGTGAATTCTTTTAATAATTCTTTATTTTGATAATCAATAATAAATCCTCTTGGAACATAAAAATAAGTATATTTTCCAATTAGTTTTTTTTCTAGTAACATTGCCATACATATTATTTTGTTATTTTCTTTTAATCCAACATAATGGGGGATAAAGTGTTTTATTTTTTTTATTTCTCCAAAATCGTAACTTTGCATAAAGTGAGTATAAGGAGCGGTTTTCATAAAATCTTCATAATCTTTTTTCTTTATGTTATCAATAAATTCCATTTTTTCACTCTTTTCTATTTATTTGTCCAATAACCATTTTTATAATCATTATAATAACGTAAACTTTTTCTAAAAAGTAGGTATCTTCTTTTTAAACTTAAGTCTTTTTTATAAACAATAGGGTTTATATGTTGTTTATATAATGATAAGGCTTTTTCTTTGTATTTATTATTTACAATATATTTCTTTAATATACCTTTTGGTACATAAGATAAGATTACTTCTTTATCAAGTATTTGATAATCAAGTTTTTCTTTATCAATTAAATCTTTCTTTAATAGTTCGATTAAATTACATCCTAAGCCAGTTAAGTAATAACTACTTCTTCCTTGACGAGGATTAATTTCTAATAATTTGAAATCTTTAGTTTTTTTATCATATTTTAAATCAAATTCTGCAAAACCAGTAATACCAATTTTTTCAGAGAAGTTTTTGATTCTTTCTATAATATTATTATCATTACCATATAAATTATATCCATTTATTAATACAGCCGCATTTCCTACTAAATCTTTTTTATGTTCTTGAAGACCAATTTGGGCAAGAGTTATTCTTTTTACTTTTCCTTTAGTATCTGCATATATTACGGAATCAAAAAGGGTACTATCATCACCTTCGATATATTCTTGAATAATTAAGGTATCTAAATAACCTCCATTTCGTATATCATTAATGACGTTATTTAATTCTTCTTGATTATTAACTTTATAAATTTTATTTTGATTAGGGAAGTGAAGACTTCGATATAAGACAACATTCGCTGCTTTAATAATTATGGGATATGAAAATGATATTTGAGGTTCTTTTTTAGATTTTGTATCATAATAAATAGTTTTTGGTAACTCGATATATTCATTATCCATGTATTTTTTATAAAACTTTTCTTTATTAGATAAGGTATGAATTATATTAACATCTGCGTAATTAAAATAATATTTATTCATTAATTTTTCTTTATTTTTGGAAATTAATTCTATATAGTTTTCTGTTGCTGATACTAATAATATTTTTTCATTTTGGTGTTCTTGGTAAAAATTATCAAGTTCTTTAAGTAAGATTTTTTCATCATGAAGTTCTTTATTGTATTTCATGATAGTAATATTACTTTCATCTGTTATCCAAATAGGATTTTGGGCAATTAAATAAGCTTTTTTATTAGTTAATTCATGATAGCATCTTGCCATATAATAGGCATTAGCATCGGCACCAACAATTAATAATGTAAAATCCATTTTATCACTCCTTATATTTTCTTTTAACACGTTCGCTTATACTGACTAACAAATGATGTGGGGTATCTTTTTTGATATTTCCAATTGATAATTTATCATTAATTAAATCAACTTGGTCATGTAATTTTACTGTATCATCAACCTCAACCATTATATAATCCATACATAAATTTACAATATTATATATTTTATTATTAATCATAACTTTTTCATAAACACTTGTAATACCATCAGCATGTCCAATAGGTATTATAGCAATTAAAGTATCATTTTTGGCAATAAATTTAGCATTATAACCAACAAATTCTCCTTTAGATACTTTATTAATGTTAATTACTTCACTATGTAAAGATAAGACTTTTTTTAAATTTAAATTATTTGTTAATATAGTTGTGGAGATGTTTTTATTAAAGATTTTTCTTTTTAAGTTAGTTATTTTACTTTCACTTGTTTTATAAGTAAAGCCATACATCATTAATCCTAGACGAACACCATTACAAAATTCTAATTTATTGTGTCTTGCAAGTCCCAAAGAATTAAAAATATGAACTATTTTAATATCTTTTAGGTTTATAAGACTTGTTATTTCTTTAAAATTATTTATTTGTATATCATAATAAGGATCATTTACTCCACTAGTTGCTAAATGAGTATATATTCCTTCAATAAGGATATTACTTGTTTTAAGGTTATCAACTATTTCCTTTAATTCATTTTTATCTTTAATACCAAAACGATTCATTCCGGAATTAATTTTAATGTGAACTTTTATTTTAGGATTTTTCTTTAATAATTCTTGATAATAATCAAAAGATATAATTGATAAAGTAATATTATTTTTAATAACTATATCTATATCATTTATATTAACATATCCAAAGCATAAAATAGGTTTATTAGTATAATTTCTTACTTCTAATGCTTCTTCAAGTGTTGCAACGCAAAAATAGTTAATACCGGCTTTATCCATTGTTTTAATACATTGAAAGCCATGTCCATAGGCATTTCCTTTTACAACACCAAAATAATATTCATAAGAATAATTTTGCATAATATTTTTAATATTGTTTTCTAAATATTGTAAATTAATAAGTGCATATGTATTTCTCATTTTCTCACCATTCTCATTTTAACATTATTAACAAGTAAAAACAATAAATTTGTTTAATTTGTACAAAAATGATTGATAAAATAAAAATAATTATGTTATAATATTTCTGAAAAGAATAGGTGTTGGAAATGGAAAAAGATATATTAGTGATTTTAATGATGGCTTTTGGTTTATTTGCAATATTAATGTTTATTTTATTTTATATTTATGCCAAAAAATATTATAATGCAAAACATTTAACAGAGAATTATCAAGATGATGATGATGAATGTGAATTAATAGATATTTTGATTAACAATAAAATTATTACATTTGATGCTAATAATTATATTTTAAGTAATAACGATCATGTAAAAGTTGTGATGGATAATAATACATTTGATGGAATTGTTAAAAAAGAAAATTACATGGAACATATTAATAATGTTGTCGAAACACCAAGATTATTAGTTTTAGACATGAAAAAAGAAGAAAAGGTAGAAGATAATAAAACGGTTGAAGATGTTAAACTTTATGATAGCATAAATGAAACAAAAATTGTTGAAGATAAACCAACTGTTTTTGAAAATAATGACTACAATGAAATGGATTTTATTCCAAAGAAAAAAAAGTAATATAATTTAAATAGTTTTAAGGGGATATATGGAAATAATTAATAATGTTGTGATTAGTTTTTGGTTTGATGAATTAGCATTTCATCCTAAAGACAAGATAAATGAATTACAAGAAGAAATAAAAAGTATTATAGATACACCTTTATTATATAATGAAGAAGGTATTAATCATTATATATCTATGCCAAGAATACAGGGAATATCAACTAGTCAAGATGTTTCTTTTGTTATGTCATTGATTAATTGTCATTTGACGATAAATGTTAGTAATAAGGATATTGATGAGGTAATATTATTGCTTAATAATGATATTCAATATCTCTATGATATTCTTGTCGAAATTTATGGACTTCAAATTCGTTATACTTCGCTTAAGGTTCAAATAGTTGAAGAATTAAATGATGCTGCAATGGTTTTAGCAAATAGATTTGGTATAGATAAAAAGATAGAAGATTTTTCTATTAGAAGAGGTTATATAAAAAATGATTATTATATAAATATTCTTTCAAGTTCTAGTAAAGAGTATAATTATAATATTGAAAGAAAAGAACAATACATTGAACAAGATAGTTTTGATAAAACAATGATTACATCACTTCAAAATGCTCATAAAAATAAAGAATTTATTAATGAAATAATTGAAATTAATGATAGAAATGCTTTTAATAAAGATGCTAATTATTTATCAAAAAAGGATATAATTAGGGGAATGATAATTGAATTAAAAGATATTTTGAAAACTAAAGAATATTGTAAGTAATAGACTTTTGAAATTTTCAAGAGTCTTTTTTCTTTAATTTAAGAATAATTATTGTAAAAGCAACATATGATTTTTTGGAGATGATTATGTGCATTTTAATATTGGAGATTTAGTAACAAGAAATTCTTATCATAATGATATTACTTTTATAATTACGAACATTGATGGAGATAATGCTCTATTACAAGGAGTTAATGTTAGATTATGTGCAGATAGTAAATTAAGTGATTTAGAAAAAACTCATAAAGTAGTTGATGAAGATGAAGAAATGTTTGATAGATTTGATAATGATAATTTAAATCGTGAGGATTATTTCTTTCTTCCAGGGAAAGTTGTTCATTTAGATAGTTCAGCATCTTTTATTAAACGATGTCTAAAATTTTATGAAAAAGCAAATGTTAAAGCTAAAGGTATCAAGTTAAAAGAAAGTGAAATGGCTGTAAAAATTCCTAAAATAATTGAAGAATATAAACCAGATATTTTAGTAATAACGGGACATGATGCTTATTATAAAAAAATGGGTAGCGAAGATGATAGTAAAAATTATAAAAACACTTTAAATTTTATTAAGGCTGTAAGAGAGGCACGGAAAGTAGCTTCACATAATGAATTAATTATTGTTGCTGGAGCATGTCAATCTAATTATGAAGAATTAATTAAAGCGGGTGCTAATTTTGCTAGTAGTCCTAAAAGAATTAATATTCATGCCTTAGATCCAGCCATTATTGCTTGTTCATTAGCTTTATCTGAGAGAAATAAGCCTATAAATTTACTAAAAATCTTAGATAAGACAAAATATGGAAAAGATGGAATAGGGGGAATTATAACTAATGGAACAATGTATGTGGGGTATCCACGATGATTAATAAAATTAAAGAAGATATCAAAAATCAAAAAGGTAAAAAACTAAAATTTCGTTTTAATGGAGCGAGAAATCAAATTGAAGAATTTGAAGGAATAATTGTAGAAACTTATAATTATATTTTTACTATAAAAATAATTAATGAAAAAAATGAATTAAAATCTTTTACTTATAGTGATGTATTAATTGATAATTTAGAAATATACTAATAGTAAAAAGGATAAGAAGTTGTGTAGTTGTCTTCTTATCCTTTTAGTGGTTTAATAATGGATTTATTAATTATTATTTTTAACTAAAACGAGATATTATTTTATCTCCTTTTTTAAGATATTCATAAATTGTATGAATTTCTACTATAGAATCATATTTTCTGCTCTTATTATCTATATAGTTCAAAATTAATTACCTCCATTCTTTCTTAGATTTCTTTCCTACCAAGTACCAACAAAAGATGCTACTACAGGAGCAATAATGCTATAATGACCAGCATATGGGGAGTCGAGATCAATTCCAGCAATATTAGTTGTAAAATTACTGTATAATCCGTTAGTTACAAGAGGACTAGGGTTATAGTAGGTATCGGCGTGTGCATAGCTTCCTACTGCATAAAGAGTATTTAGTGTTCCAACCCCAGTATTTTTGTAAACGTAAAAATACATATATTGACTTAAATTCTTTAAAGATGATGTGGATACGTCAGGTAGCTCAAAAATGACGGATCCGCCAGTATTTTCATCTTTTGTATAACAACTAAGGGAATAATCAAAGACATTACTATATGTTTGCCAATCTTGTCTAAAGAAAATATCTGTTCCTATATGTACATCATTAGCATCAAAGCCGATTCCCATAATATCATAGTATTTGTCAACAGGCATCGTATCCCAATAAACATCCATTTTAAAACGGAAAACATTTTCATTAATATTGGCAATTCTAGTAACAATCTCAAACATCGAATCCCAATAATCTCCATCATAGTAACTTCCAGAGACATTTGGACTATAAGTAGGTTGTTGTGCTTGTAACAATGCTTCTTGGTACTGTAATTCGCTAAGTACTGTTGAAGTAGTGTATTTAATACCATTAATTAGAGTAGTATGCATTTTGATGTATTTTTTTTCTTCAGATACTAAAGTTGCTTCAACATCCTTATTTTCAAGAAACTCATCTTCGTCCATACGGTAAATTTGTTCTTCGGTAAATCCTTGATTTAAGAGATTATTGTATTCCTGTTCAGTCATTTCAAGATGATTAAAATTAGTATAGTATACATCATTAGACGCTTTTACTACTGCTGCGTTTAATAGTATCACAGTTGCAAGACCAACTGTGTAAAGAAATTTTCGCACTTTTCTTCACCTCCTTCTGCTTCGGAAAAATTCCTTACCATCCCATTGTATAAAGAGAGGTCCAAAAAGGCAATGACAAAAAGTGAGATTAGGTACGAATTTTGTCTCATTTTTTGAGATAGTCTTTAAAGACCTTATAAAATAAGGTTTTTAAAAGGTCTCTTTTTTATAGTTTATTATCATATTCTTTTAATAATTTTAATTTAATACTAATATTTTGTTTTTGATTTTTTTCATCATGATAAATTATTTGTAAAAATAGCTCATTTTTTTCTGAAATAAAATCAAATTTTCTTTCAAAATTAAAATATGTTTTATTAATTGTTTCTAAGAGATTCATTTTAGTAATATTTTTATTTAATGATGTATCAAAATCAGAAATATTAAATATTTTCTTTAAATCACTTTTAGTAAGAACATATTCAATATTATATGCATCAATATTTAGATTATCTCTATTATCGCCAATATATTTTAAGGTGCTTATATTAAATGATTGATAATCACGGGCTCTTACATAGATACCTTTAATGGTGAAATTTTTATCTAAACTTTTTATAGAATATACTTCAACAGTTCCATAATTATTGAAAGTATAAATTGCCGTTATTCCAAAGAAAATACCAAGAAGAATTCCGATAATTAATAGTATTTTTTTACGTAATTCTATTTTCTTAATTGTTTTAAGATTTTTTATTTTGGTTTCAAATTGATTAATAAAGGATTGTGGATATTCTTTACATGCAAATAATTCAATAATAGAGACATCTAAAACTTCGGCTAATCTAGGAATTATTTCTGCTTCGGGAATACTTTTTCCTGTTTCCCAACGGGAAACTTTCCTTTTATCAATAAATAAGGCTTTAGCAATATCTTCTTGTGACATTCCTTTTTGTTTTCTAATTTTAGTTATAAATTCACCTATATTTAAAACATTAAAATCTTTATATCTATTTTTATAACGAGATTCAGTTATTTTCTTTTCAGTATTTTCTTCTTCATTAATTGTTTTATCTTTTGTTTCATTATCCATATTTTACCACCTAGGAGCCATTATAACACGAATTATATCTTTTTAACTTTAATGTATATTAAAAAATATCACATTTTTGTGATATTTATTCAACAGTAACACTTTTTGCAAGGTTTCTTGGTTTATCAATATTTTCACCTTTATATAATGCTACATAATATGATAATAATTGAAGAGCAGTTAATACTGTTAATGATTGATAATAATTATTTAAATTGTCAACAATAATAACTTCTTCATAGAATTTATCATTTTCATATTCTTGATATAATTCTTTTGTAGTAACTAATAGTATTTTTGAACCTCTTGCTTTTGTTTCTTTTAAATTACTTATGGTTTTACTTGCAATATCTTTATTGGTAACAATACCAATAACAATAGTATTATCTTCTATAAGGGATATTGTACCATGTTTTAATTCTCCTGCGGCATAGGCTTCTGAATGAATATAAGATATTTCTTTCATTTTAAGACTTGCTTCCATACATAGAGCATAATCAATACCTCTTCCTATAAAAAACATCTCTCGATTATTATATATACTTTTTGCTATTTCTTCATAAGTTTTCTTATTATTTAAAATATTTTGAGTATGATTAATTAATTTATTTAGTTCTTTTAAATAAGCGTTTACTTCATTTTCTTTAAGAAGATTATTTTTGTAACCTAAATACATTGATATTAAAGATAAGATAAGAACTTGGGCAAGATA